>JBJESA010000134.1:0-2947 GCA_051882535.1 Oscillospiraceae bacterium | reverse complement strand
AAAAAGCGTGCTTGATGATTTGAAAGGAGAATGAACATGGTATCGAAGAAAGTTACAATTGTAAATGAGCAGGGAATGCATATGCGTCCCGCGGGGGCACTTGCCAAAGCAGTAAAGGAGCATCCCGACTGCGAAGTAACCCTCAACGCAAACGGCAAGAGCGTGAAGGCAAAGGCTCCCATGCAGATTATGTCCGCGTGCATGAAGAAAGGCTGCGAGGTTGAAATCGTATGCGACGGTGCAAACGAGCAGGCAGTTCTTGACGAGATTGCTGCAATGTTCGAGAGCGGATTCGGAGAATAATTGAAGTAAAAAGGCGGCAGTAGCTGCCGACTTATACAGCGGGGTGAGGAATATGACTAAGTTTATCGGAAAAGGCGTATACGGAGCAATAGCACAGGGAAAAATTTCGGTTTTCAATCGTCAGGAAATCTCGGTGAAAAGAACACGCATCACCGATATTGATGGAGAAAAGGCGAGGGTAGCCGCAGCCAAGGAACAGGCGGTGTCCCAACTCGAGGAAATCTATGAGAAGGCAGTCAAGGAAGTCGGCGAAACCAATGCACAGATTTTCGAGATTCATATGATGATGGTTGATGACGAGGACTACAACGACTCCATCACCAACATTATCGAAACCCAGCAGGTGAATGCCGAATACGCAGTTGCAGTCACCTCGGATAATTTTGCGGCTATGTTCAGTGCGATGGACGATGCGTATATGAACGCACGTGCGGCTGATGTACGTGATATTTCAAACCGCATTATCCAAAATCTCAATTCGGAGAAAGCCGAAACCACCATCAGCGGCGAAAAGGTGATTATATGTGCAGACGACCTTGCCCCAAGCGAAACGGTGCTCCTTGACAAAGAGAAAGTCCTTGCATTCGTAACCGCCCACGGTTCTTCTAACTCGCATACTGCAATTCTCGCACGCAATATGAATATTCCCGCGATTATTGGTGTCGGTGATGAGTTTCTTGCAGCGGTGAGGGATGGAGATAGTGCGATAGTGGACGGCTACACGGGCGAAATCTATCTTAATCCCGATAATGAAACCCACGAGCGGCTTCTCAGAAAGCAGCAGGAGGACGAAGAAAAGAAACGTCTGCTACAAGATCTCAAAGGAAAGGAAAACATCACTCTTGACGGTACGAAAATCAACATCTATGCCAATATCGGCAGTGTTGACAATATCGGTGCAGTGCTGCTGAATGATGCGGGAGGAATCGGGTTATTCCGCAGCGAGTTCCTCTACCTTGAAAACAGCGACTACCCCACCGAGGAGCAGCAGTTTGCTGCATACAAGAAAGTACTGGAGAGTATGGCTGGGAAAAAGGTTATTATCCGCACGTTGGATATCGGTGCCGATAAAAAGGTGGACTACTTCAATCTTGACAAGGAAGAAAATCCCGCACTTGGCTATCGTGCAATCAGAATATGCCTCACACGTCCCGAAATCTTCAAGACGCAGCTTAAGGCACTCTACAGAGCGTCCGTGTTCGGAAATCTGGGCATTATGTTCCCGATGATTACAAGCGTTTCCGAATTGGAGAAAATTCTCGCAATTTGTGACGAGGTGAAGATGGAACTCCGTTCTGCCGGCATTGGCTTTTCGGAGAACGTCGAAATTGGCATTATGATTGAAACGCCCGCCGCAGCGATAATCAGCGACAAACTTGCTCCCATGGTGGACTTTTTCAGCGTAGGCACGAATGACCTTACCCAGTACACCCTCGCCTGCGACCGTCAGAATCCGAATGTCGAGGAATTTTGTGATACTCACCACGAGGCAATTCTACGCCTTATTGAGATGTCGGCAGATAATGCCCACAATTACGGCAAGTGGATAGGAATCTGCGGGGAACTCGCGGCCGATACCACACTCACCGAAACCTTCCTCCGCATGGGTATTGATGAACTATCCGTTTCACCGACCTACGTTCTCAAAGTAAGAGATACCGTAAGACAGATAGATTTAAGGCAATAAACCAACATGGCTGACGAGTTATAGCAATTCGTCAGCCTGTTTGTTTTATTTTCAAGCTGACAAATTAACCTCTGTTGGCTCTCAATGAACTATTGGGTTGTCGGACAGGGAAAGTAAAGTGAGGCAAGTTTTGCTCGGAATGATGTTTTGTGCAAAATAAACAGCTTGCAATTATTAGATAATTGCCTTTGCTGCAGTGGATTTCTTTGCCGATTTTCGGATTTTGTTCAGCAAAAAAACAGTTGGCGAAAACGGTTGTGCAAACTCTATAAAAAAACCGTCATCGCGAACTCTTATAAAAATACTTACGAAAAAAAGTATTATGCATTAAGGAGAATTATTTTCAACAGTAATTGACATTCTTTCAAAATAGATTATAATGATAATTATAATATACTGCAAAGGTAAATTAGCTTTGACAGTACAGATTTTTTTGGGGGATTTATATGTTTGAGAATTTGCAGAAAGAATTTGGCGAGCAGGTGCGTACAAGGAGAATAAAAAGCGGCTTAACGCAGGAGAATACCGCCCGACTTCTGGAAATCGGCTGTTCAAACCTACGAAAAATCGAGCAGGGGAAAGGCAATTCCAGCTGGGAGGTATGGATGAAGTTGACAGAATTGTTCGATATTGATTTAGAAAGGTTACAGGCACAGTATATTCCGCAAAATATACAACAGAGGTAGAAGACAGAATAATTTGTCGTCTGTACGAGTTTGCAACCAATTGAAAAAGCCCCCAACAGGGGGCTTTCAGGCTGTCGATAAAGGCACATCTACTTCGTCAACGGTGCCACGGCAGGCACAAAGCCTAGCCGTGACACCGTTTCCTCGTATCTGTACCTTTCTCGCCAGTCTGTTCCTACACTTTTTCAACAAGCTGAAAGCCCCCCAACAGGGGGGCTCAGTCTGTCGAAAAACCACCCTTTGACAAGTGCAAAAGGCGGTTTTAAATTAT
>JBJESA010000133.1:0-2947 GCA_051882535.1 Oscillospiraceae bacterium | reverse complement strand
TTCCGATCTATCACTCGCGACATTTCCCGCACGGCCGAATCCCTGGCAACGAATACCAATCTTACCCGCGAGAGTATGGAATATATGGAGCAGATTAAGGATTTCGCCGAGCGTGTAAGTTCTTCCAGCAACGGTATTTCCGCACACATCTCCAGTATCAATGAGATTATTGAGAGTGCCGCCAAGAACGGCGAGAGCGTTTCCCAACATATTTCCGAAGTTAGCGGCACAATCCGTGAGAACTCCGAGGCGGTCCACCATGTAGCCGCTTCTATCGAAGAAAACTCTGCAAACGCAGTAGTTCTCGGCGATATGGTAAAGGACATCTCCCAGATGGCTGCTGAATTGGAAATGCTTACACAGTGACAGCCTGTCCGTACTTTTTTCGACAAGCTGAAAACCTCATCTGAGTTGCTAACGGCACCACGGATAGATTCAAACGTCCTGTTTGAGTCAAGCTGTGGTGCCGTTTCCTTTTATACGGGATTTTCGGCTTTTGATTTGTATGTTCCATATTTTGTAAAAATTTTTTAGTTGAATAACCTTGACATCGTGCCGATTTTAGTGTAAAATTATAGTAACGCACTAAGAAAGGATTTTTTATGAAAAAGACATTTGCATTAATTCTTGCCTGCTGCCTTCTCACAGGCTGCAGTTTCAATTCCGGAGAACTTGATTTGAGAGAAAGCTCCGAAAACTCCTACATATCTTCAGAAAATTCGGAGAACAGCGGTTCTTCCGAGCCGGTTTCGGAGAGCAACACTTCATCAAGCACCCCCGACAATTCGGAGAGTACTTCCGTTTCATCGAGCACCTCGAACGAGCCGGAGAGTAAGCCGGTTTCTTCCGAAAGTTCCCCGAACAAGCCGGAAAGCACTCCCGCTTCGTCAAGCAGCACTACAAGCAAGCCGCAGTCTTCAAGCAGTGCTCCCGCTTCGTCAAGCAGCACTTCAAGCAAGCCGCAGTCTTCGAGCAGTGCTCCCGCTTCGTCAAGCAGCACTACAAGCAAGCCGCAGTCTTCGAGCAGTGCTCCCGCTTCGTCAAGCAGCACTTCAAGCAAGCCGCAGTCTTCAAGCAGTGCTCCCGCTTCGTCAAGCAGCACTTCAAGCAAGCCGCAATCTTCGAGCAGTACACCCGCTTCGTCAGGCAGTGCTGCAAGCGAACCAACTACAATTGAGGTTATAGGCTTATACGGACAGCGTGCTCCCGAGGCTTGGGAAGTTGAGTTCGCAGACGAGGTTTTCCGCCTAACCAACATCGAGCGTGTGAAAAACGGACTGCCAGAGTTCAAACGATTGCCGCTTCTTGATAATGTCGCATATCTGCGTGCGTGGGAGCTTATTCCTTACTACGACCACACCCGACCCGATGGCAGCCGGTGCTTTACGGCGTATGAGGGAATCGACTACTCTTATGCTGCGGAAAATATTGCAGCCGGCTACAGAACCCCCGAAGCCGTTGTTGATGGCTGGATGAACAGTCCCGGACACCGTGCCAATATTCTCAATCCGGAGCTTCAGTATCTTGGAGTAGGATTTTACTGCGATACCGAAGGAATCGGCACCACAAACTATAAGTATTACTGGTCGCAGAATTTCTGCTCTCTTTGGTGAGTAAATTAGACGCTCAACCCGAGGGGTTCAGCGTGACAGCGATGGTGCTACGACAAATATTTTCACAAACAGATTGAGCACCCCGACTATCGCCGGGGTGCTCTTGGTTTCGATTTTCTTTCTTTGTTCTACACCGATTTTTATTTAGGAAACCCGACCTCCTGAGAGGGAGAGGAAATTCACCGTTACGTCTGCTGCAAAGAAACCCGACAATGCATCCGACTTCCGACAAATTTCACGGGAGGTTGAGGTGACCTCTTATTCGTTGTCCTGCAGAGCGTCGTAGCCGCTTTCGCCTGTTCTTACCTTGACAGCATCGACAACATCGTATACAAAAATCTTACCGTCGCCAATCTTGCCTGTGTAAAGAACGCTCTTTGCGGTTTCGACAACCGTTTCAACAGGAACCTTGCATACCACGATTTCCATCTTGATCTTAGGAAGCAGCTGTGCTTCGATGGGAACACCACGGTAGTACTCTGTAGCACCCTTCTGCATTCCGCAGCCCATTACGTTGGTGACTGTCATACCGGTGATGCCGATATTGGACATTGCACTCTTGAGCGACTGAATATGCTCGGGCTTGGTGAGGATAACAACCTTGTGCATAGGTGTTCCGTCCTCGGATACTTCCTTCTTTGCGGGGGCTTTGCTCTCGTACTTAGCGGGAGCAGCGTTAGCAGCTGCCGCGAGCGTGTCAACTTCCTTCTCGCGTCCGGAAGATGTCGTCATAACCTGCATAGAGGGAATGAAGTCTGCATAAGAAGTGGGAAGACCGTGCTCGGTAGCGTCCAGACCAACGATTTCCTCGTGAGCCGATACACGCAAGCCGATTGTCTTCTTGATGATAGCGAATGTAAGCGTAATTATTGCTGCTGTCCAAGCGATTACTGCAACAACACCGAGAGCCTGAACTCCGAGCTGTTTGAATCCGCCGCCGTAGAACAAGCCTGTGATGCCGTTCTGACCTTCGCCGTTTGCGAAAAGACCTACTGCGATTGTTCCCCAGACACCGTTGCAGAAGTGAACCGCAACCGCACCGACAGGGTCGTCAATCTTGAGTTTGTAGTCCAGCAGCCAAACGCCGAAGCATACCAAAAAGCCCGAAACCAGACCAATAATCGCTGCGGAAAGTGCGTCGACATCTGCACAGGGAGCAGTGATTGCTACCAGACCTGCGAGCGACGCGTTAAGGCACATGGAAACATCGGGTTTGCCGTGTCTGAGCCATGTATAAATCATTGTTGTGCAAGTTGCAACCGCGGGAGCGATTGTAGTTGTAAGGAAGATGTCTGCCAGATATCCAACGTCTGTTGCAGCAGCACCGTTGAATC
>JBJESA010000132.1:0-12703 GCA_051882535.1 Oscillospiraceae bacterium | reverse complement strand
CACTCCCCCGTTCTGGGGGCAAGCCCCCAGACCCCCAAAGGTTTTTCGACAGACTAAGCCCTCCCCGAAAAGGAGGGCTATCTTTTTCTATGCACTTCTTATTACGGTCAAACCGCAGAATACGCGAGTAGAAGAACCGCCGTTCACCCCGCGTTGACATTTTCCGATTTCTCCTCCAGCGAGGCGGAGATAAACTTGACGAAATCGTCCTTGCAGACAGGACGGGAGAAGTAGTAGCCCTGTATAAAGTCGCACTTCAGATTCAAGAACGCCTCAAGCATCTCAACGGTTTCAATACCCTCGACGACGATTTCCATGTTCATATCCTTGAGCATCTTGATGGTGTTCTGGAGGAATATCCAGATTTTCGGGTTGTTCCGGTCATCGACAAAGGACTTGTCGAGCTTGACGATTTTCAAAGGCAGAGATACTATTCGATTGATGTTGGAGTAGCCGGTGCCGTAATCGTCAAGCGAGAATTCAATCCCCGCGTCGGAGAGCTTGTGCAGATTCTCCATCATTACACGCTGAGAGAAAGAAGCCGCCGTTTCGGTGATTTCAAGATTTATGCAGTCGGGAGAAACGTTGTACTTATGCATAGTCGAGAGAATATCGTCCGCCAAATCTCCGTTCATACACTGTGCAACGGAGAGGTTGACCTCGATATACTTCAACCCCAGACGCTTGTACTCATCGCTTGATACGAACTTGCACACTTCCTCAAACACGTATCGTCCTATTTCGTGGATAGCACCGCTGTGCTCGGCGGCGGGAATGAGTATCTCGGGCGAGATAAAACCGTGTACATCGTCTTTCAGCCGCAAAAGTGCCTCAGCCGAGAGAAATTTTCCACACTCGGTGGAGTAAATCGGCTGATAGTAAACTTCAAATTTCCGCTCCGCAAGGGCACGGTCAATTATATTATTGATGTTGTTCTGAATCTCGAATTCGTGCGAGTTGTACACCTCGCTCGCCGTTATGTAGTGACCGCTGTAGGGTATTTTTTCGTGGAAATTCAGACCAAAAGCCATCAGCGACTTGAAATTTTCGATTTCCTCGGGGCAGCGTGCCAGCACCACCACCGGAGTGAGGTTGATGTCAAATCCGTTAAAGCGGGAACGCATTTTCAGGTCGTTTGTGATGTACTCCGCAGCAATTTCCGCCTTGTCGCGGTCGTTCTCGGGGAATACAACACGATAACGTCCCCTGTCGAGGTAGTAGGTCAACGCGTTGCATTTCATCGATTTGACGATATTCTCAATCTGCTCGGCTACCCGACGGAGCAGTATCATTGAGGACTCGTAGCCTATCATATCGCTGACGGATTCGTAATTCGAAATGTTGAGCATAACGATATTCACGTGCTTCTTGTTCTTGAAAGAACGGGACATATCGTTTGCATATGCACTGTGCTTCATAAGCCCCGTGTAGGAGTCGATAAAGTCCTCGGGCCGCTGTATTCCCACGCTCACGATAAGCTGGGAAATCGCCACGGCAAAGCACTCCACACGAACAGCAGGCACCAGCAGATGAATAACCATCGCCGTGAATACCAGAATTATCATCGAGCACAGCGAGAGTATCTTGCGTATATTGAACTGCGAGCGATACTTCATCACATACACAAAGTCGGTTATGAAATACGGGATAATGAAGAAATACACTCCATAGAAAGCCCAGGCGTGCTCGTAGCCGCTCTCGTAAGTGAAAATCGCATGAGTAAACGGATTGGTAATCAGCACAAGGAAAGTAAGCCCGTAGGGAATCGCCAGAAGCAGCTGAATCGGTATTAACTTGCGGACGCGGTGCCATGTATCGGTAAGGCTCACCACAAACAGCACATGAAGAGGAGCCTGTGCATTATGCAGCAGCAAAAAACTCGTATGAGCAAAGCAAACCAAGAAAGGCGGCGTGGTGGGAACAGCATCTATCACCTCTGCGAAGATGTCAAAGAGCGTCGCCACAAACTCCACCATTATCGAAACAAGGAAAATCCTGTTGGTAAGACCTTTGGTCATCTTGCGGAAGATAATAGACATCACCAGAACGCAAAGGACAACCAGCCCCGCCAAATCAAACGATATAGAAAGAAGCACAGCCGTCACCCCCACCACATTTTCCGGAAAACGCAATTATATAAATATAGTATAACAGAATAAAGCACTATAGTCAAGGATTTTTTGACATTTTGATTAATTATAGATAAAGTTAAGGAAATTATTTGGCTAAAATACCCAATGAAGTGTATGGAAAATCGGGGCGTTGCCCCTTGCCTCTTGTTGATGTTGAAAACAAAATGCCGCCAAGGGGCGGATTCAGCTTGTCGAAAAAGTAGTTTTTTCTGCGAAAGGCACCCCCCACCCCCTGCCCCCTCCCCCGAAGGGGGAGGGGGAGAAGAATTCGTATGCAGAGGGGCACTGCGTGCCCCTCTGCACTCCCTGCCTGGGGGCAAGCCCCCAGACCCCCAAAAAAGATTTTTCGACAGACTGATGAAGCCCCGCCAATAAGCGGGGCTTCATGTCACGATTAATTTGTGGCTTAACGTCCGAACAGACCGCCTATTTTGTCGGCGATGCCGCCGAGGTCGATTTTCGCCTTAACACCGTCGATTATCTTCTGTATAATATCGTCGGGAAGGTCAACGCCGAGGACTTCCTCTACTGCCTTGATAGGCTCGGTCTTGAATTTCTGTGCGAAGTTGGGGTCTGCTTTCACCTTTGCTACTACTTCGTCGATTTTTGCCTTAATATCCATAGTTCTTCCTCCTTATAACGGATTTGTTTTGGGCGGTACCGCCCATATTTAGTCGGCAAATGCCGATTATTTACGTGAAAAATTCCCAAAATTCGGCTATTCCGCGGCCTTTGCCATCGCGATTGCCAGCTTGAGTGCGTCTTCGCCCGAACCGCGTATGTTCAAAAACAAGAACGGCTTATCGTATAACGAATTGTCAACCGGCTGATTGCCCAGATTGATGAACACCAGATACACCTCGCTTGTCTGGGCGTATTCCTCGGCTCGGCTTACGATTTCTTGGGTGAGGGTGGAGGTAATCAGCACCACCGCCGCCGCAAGATTCGCATCGGAGCTGTCAAGCAGTGCGAGGAAGTCCTCGTGTCTGCCGTTCGCCACTGCGGGGAGAACCGACATCATATCGAAAAAGCGGTCGTATTCGGAATTATTCGTCACCGAAATCGCCCGAAAATCGGGTGGTTGGCACATCTGCACCGTGGAATGAACACCATTGTCAAGTGCCGCTTTCACGAATGCAAGAGCCGTTTCGATTATCGTATCGGCACGAAGCAGCGAATCGCCGTTGCCGCCTGTCGCAATGTTCGTCACGGTCTTGCCGCGTTTGTCTTTTTGGGGAACAGGCGGTGCCGCCGGAATATCGCTCCAGTCGCAGATTACCAGAACACGCTTGTCGTTTACGGCGTCGTACTGCTTTATCATCAATTCGTCCTGCTTGGCGGTGAGCTTCCAATGCACAAGCTGAATATTATCTCCGATATGATAATCACGAACGTGCGAGAAGTCCTCCTTTTCCGCGGTAATGGAATTCGGACGGGAGTAGTTCTGCTCGCCGACCGCCGAGGACATCACATCGTCAAGCGGGAGTTTGCGGGGGAGAAAGACGAAGGTCATTTTGCTTTCCCGCTTCTTCGTCAAGCGGACAATACGCAGCGGGTCTACTATCGAGAGTGTTTCCAGTTCAGCCGTGTAACAGCCACGGTAGAGGTGTCGTCCCTCGACAATAAGCTTTGCCGAGGCGAGTGGAGAAAGGGAAACGTATATCCGCTTTCGGATAAAACGCCCGCTCTCCGCATCGGGAATAAAGCACACAAGCTCCAGCGGGGTGCAGGGGAGAATGGACGAGTTTCTGACGTTTATGCAAAACTCAAAACTCTTGTTCTTGGAGAGGGTGAGGCGGGTTTCTGCGAAATCCGCTTTCAGGAAAATCAACTGCAAAGCCGCAATGCCCGCGGCAATAAAGGGGTAGGCAATCGCAGTCACCAGAATAACCGCCGTCATACGGCTGGTGTAGACCATGGAGAACGCGAGTGCCGCCGCTAAAAACACGGCATAGAAAATGCGATTCTTCAACATAGCAAAACCTCGGTCACGAACGCTTGAGCGGCGGAGTAACCTGCGATACAACGTCCTCAAGCACGGAGCGGACGGTTTTCTTGCTGAGGCGGGTTTCCTGTCGGAGGACTATGCGGTGTTCGAACACGGGTATCATCAGCCGAACGATGTCCTCGGGAATTACGTAATCTCTGCCGAGCAGATACGCGAACGCACGAGCCGCCTGCATAATCGCCACAGACGCACGGGGCGAAACGCCGAGAGCCACTGCGGGGTGATTGCGTGTGGCGGCGGCGAGTTCTGCGACATATTTGCACAGTGAATCGGCGAAATTGATATGCGACACGTCATCGATACAGCCCATAAGCTGGTCGAGGGACATAATATTGCGGACGTTCTCGACAGGGTTGTTGTGCAGACGGTCGAGTATTATGCGGGTTTCATCGGCAATGGTGGGATAGCCCATGCTGATTTTCATCATGAAACGGTCGAGCTGGGCTTCGGGGAGCGGGAAAGTACCGACAAAGCTCTGTGAGTTCTGGGTGGCGATTACCATAAACGGCTCGGGGAGTTTGTGGACAACTCCGTCCACGGTGACGCGATTTTCCTCCATAGCCTCAAGCAGTGCGGACTGCGTTTTTGGGGAGGTACGGTTGATTTCATCGGCGAGGAGGATATTGGTCATCACCATGCCCTCGCGGTATTCAAACTCGCCCTCCGCCTTGTTGTAGACGGTGAAGCCTGTGATGTCCGAAGCCATAACATCGGGCGTAAACTGGGCACGGCGGAACTGCAGTCCCGAGGCCTTGCCGAGAGCCATTGCGAGGGTGGTTTTTCCAACGCCCGGCACGTCCTCGATAAGGACGTGACCTTGTGCGAGAAGAGCGGTAAGTACGATAAGCAACGCATCGTCCTTGCCCTTGATTACCTTGGCGATTTCCGAAGCGAGAGCAGACATAAGATACTGATTCTGGAATTGTGTTGACATAGTGAGAACCTTTCTGAAAATGTAATATGTGTAATATGGAAAAATGCGGAACGCATAAAAAGCCAAACAGGCGGCGGGGGTTGGGAAACGTCCAAGCCCCACACTTACTATAATTGTACCACAATATTTCCCGAAAATCAACCGCTTTTCCAAAAAAACCGCCGACTTATGCTTTCCCGCTTGACATAAGGGGGCGGGTGTGCTATAATTACGGTGTATGCATAAAAGCCCTTAGGGGTTTGGGGGCAAGCCCCCAAAACGGGGTTTGGGGGCTTGCCCCCAAAACGGGGTGTGGGGGCGTTAGCCCCCCACGTATTCCACCCCCCCCTTTTTGGGGGGCTGAATCTCGCAGAAAAAGTACTTTTTCGACATCATGAACGACAAAAATGAGGACAAAATACTATGAACATCTCAGTAATCATTCCAACCTACAATCCATCAGAAAAGCTGATAACCGTAACTCGTGGGCTTGTTGACGCGGGGTTTAAGTCCATTATCGTTATCGATGACGGAAGCCGCGAGGACTGCCAACACTTCTTTGACGAGGTGGAGGAAATCCCCGAATGTACCGTTCTCCACCACGACATCAACCGCGGAAAGGGGCGGGGACTTAAAACAGGCTTCAACTATGTTCTTGAAAATCTGCCCGACTGTGACGGAGTGGTAACCACCGACGACGACGGTCAGCATACGCCCGAGGATATCCGCCGCTGTGCCGAAAAGATGATGGAGTGCGGAAAAGCGGTGTTGGGTGCCCGCGACTTTTCGGGGGAGAATGTACCGCCGAAAAGCAAGTTCGGCAATAATGCAACGCGAATCGTGTTCCGACTGCTGTGCGGTATCAAAATCACCGATACGCAGACGGGGCTTAGGGCTATTCCTATGTCCTACCTCAAGCCGTTCACCGAAATAAAGGGCGAACGCTTTGAATACGAAACCAATATGCTCCTCGAAATGAAGCGGCTGGGCTTGGACTTCGAGGAAATCAAAATCGAAACCATCTACATGGACGGAAACAGCGGAACTCACTTCAATCCGCTCACCGATTCTGTCAAAATCTACGCTCAGATACTGAAATACACGGCAAGCTCGTTTGTCTGCTCGCTGATTGACATTGCGGTGTTCACTCTGGTGAATATCTTAACGGGAGGAGTGTTTGCCGATAATGAGCCGCTCCGTATTTTCGTGGCGACCGTCACTGCTCGTGTAATTTCTTCGCTCACAAACTATATACTTAACAGAAAGACCGTTTTCCGCTCGGGAAAGTCCACGGGCAGGACGTTTGTGCGGTACTACACGCTTGCAGTCGCTCAGATGGCGGTGTCGTATCTGCTGGTGAACGGGCTTGTTATCCTGTTCAGACACCCGCAGGGCTTGCTTCAGTCGCTGATTAAGATTGTGGTGGACACCGTGCTGTTCTTCGCAAGCTACGGAATTCAGCGGGATTGGGTGTATTCCGATAAGAAGGAGAAATAATGAAAATAGCAACCGAACGTGCCGTTCAGGAGGCACACAGGAAAAACAGAATTCGTGCAGTCTTCACCGTTATACTGCGGATACTGCTGGCACTGTTTACGGCGGTGCTTGTCGTTGCCGTGGCTTTGCTGGGCGTGATATTCGTGTTCGAGAAAGGCCCGTCGCGTGCCGCACGGAATATTTTCTGCATCACCTGTCTTGAAACCAGTGCCTTGAAATGGGTGCCGAATATCTTCCTCTCCGACGCGGAAGTCGCCGAGATAGCGTCCTCCAACAGCATCATATCCACCGAGGAGCTTACCAATACCGACTTGGTGCAGATTCCCGACAATACCTCCCCCAACTCTCCCAAGGACGAGAATGTCGACCCCGACGGCGATGGAATAGACATTTTCGACATCAAGGGCAGTACCTACATAGGCAAAATGATGGTAGTGTACGACCCGTCCCGCGTGTTTGTGGGAACAAGCGGGGAGTTCGGCTTGGATAAGGACGGCAAAGAAGTTAAACAGATGTGCAAGAATTATGGTGCTGTCGCGGGTATCAATGCGGGCGGATTTATCGACCAGGCGGGAAATTACCGTGGCGGTATGCCACTTGGCGTGGTTATCTCCGAGGGAGAACTGCTCAACGCAGAGCCTGAGAGTGCGTGGGATATGGTGGGAATCACCAACGAGAACAAGCTGATTTGCGGATATATGACCGTGCAGTCGGCACTCGACAGGGAAGTACGGGACGCGGTGTACTTCGGGCCGTCCCTCATCATCAACGGCGAGCCGCGTGAACAGCTCGGCTCGGGTAGCGGGCTTAACCCGCGTGCGGCGATAGGTCAGCGTGCGGACGGTGCTATTCTGCTTATGGTAATAGACGGCAGACAGGCAAACTCGCTCGGTGCAAGCCTTGTCGATGTCCGCAACGAGATGGAAAAGTTCGGTGCGGTGAATGCGTACAATCTGGACGGCGGTTCTTCCACCACCATGGTGTACAACGGCGAAACTATTAATCAGAGTGCACTTCTTCTGGGATTTCGTAATATCTGCACTTCGATTCTGGTGCGGGATAAGGAGTAAACCTTGGGTATTTCAAAAACAAAAAAGACGGGAGCGGGCAAGAAGGTATTCTACGCAATCTACTTCTCGCTTACTGCAATACTGCTCACCGCGATAACGGCGGGGCTGGTGATACTGTGGGGATTTCTCAAAGAATACGAGCAGTCGCAGGAGTACCACGCCACAGACGCCGTGCTTGCCGAACTCAACAGCGGCAATCTCAATAAAATATTCGAAGGACTGGATATTGAAATTTCGGTCTACGAAACGGAAGCTTCTCTCCGCGAACAGATAACCGAGCGGCTGGCAGGCGAATTCTCCTGCACAAAGAGTGCAAAATACAGCACTGATGACGCTCCCGCCTATCTGTTACGCTGTGACGGCAAGACGGTGGGTATTCTCAAACTCGAAAAACAGGGAACAACCCCGAAATACGGCTTGAATATATATGGATACGGCGGGATTTCGGGAATTTCCGCCGAAATGAGCAAGCACGCACGGGTGGTACTTCCCAGTACCTGCACTTTCACGGTGAACGGCAAGTCGCCAGACGGCGAATTTTTCACAGAGGAGCGGATTCCCGAGGCGAAGCGATTCGGCGACCTGCTCTCTGCCGAGCCGACTATCCGTACATACGCCTTTGGCGGCTTGATGAATCCTCCCGATATACGAATTTTCGACAAGAACGGCAAACAGCTCCCCGTATCGCTTGAGAATGACGTATACTCTGCCGTTCTCCCGATAACGGACACCGAAGCCGCCGCACAAGCGGAGGATTTCGCCTACGAATTCGCACAGCTTTACAATCAGTTTATCTCCTACGATATTCAATTCTACGAACTAAAGCCGTACATGGTACGCGGGACGGAGTTCTACAAAAACCTAGCCAACTTTATGCCGCAGTTCTACGGCACGCACACGGGCTTTGAGTTCCGCAACAAGGAAATTCTGAACACCACTCAGTACGACGACAACTGTTTCTCGGTGTCGCTCGAATACGACCATGTTGTGTTCACAAGATATCAAGAGCACGTATACCACGTGTCGTACACCGTCTATGTGGTAAAGACCGATGAGGGCTGGAGAGCGGTGGACTTGGTGCTGAACTGATATTTTGGGTACAATGGGGCAAGCCCCAAAAAATGGAGTGCAGAGGGGTGCGTCAGCACCCCTCTGCATATGTATACTAATAGCCCCACAACGGGGGTTTGGGGGCGGAGCCCCCAATACAGTCGCAGGCACGTATGTGCCCGACTTCTCCCCCCTTCCCCCTTGGGGGAAGGGGGGCAGGGGGGATAGGGGAAAATCTCGTATTGTCAAAAAACAAGAGGGCTTGGGGCATAGCCCCAGAACAGGGGGGTTTGGGGGCTTGCCCCCAAGACGGGGGTGTGGGGGTGCGTCAGCACCCCCACGTATTCTTTAAATCAGAACCCCCTCCCCCTTCGGGGGAGGGGGCAGGGGGTGGGGGACGTATAGTCGAAAAAACAAAAAACGCAAAATACTCCGCTATACAGAGTAAAACAAGAGGGCTTGGGGCATAGCCCCTTTTTTATTTTCTCTCGTTGTCCTTCAGCTTCTTTTCGGCAATGCCGTAGCCGAACGAAATCGCAAGCAGTGTCACTCCAAAGCCGATAAACAACAGCGTTCTTGCCATTGCGTCAATGCCGCTGAAGTCGAATAAGAACAGCTTCGCCGAGGAGAGCAGCACCAACGCCAGTCCGAACCGCCTTAGCAACGCATTCAGCTTTTTAAAGCCGATTACTATCCACACCGCCGCCATCACGATATAGATAATGCTGATAATCCAACTTGTGAAAGCCACGGTGTTGTTCATTCCAAGCACCGAGGTGAGGGAGGCGAGTGCGTAGCTTGACACCACCAGTCCCACCGCTTTCCCGAACTTCGGGGCTTTCGCCGTGATTTGCAGTGTGAGGTCAAGCACGGTCAGCACGGATATTATATTCACGATAATCGTGATGAAAACGAACAGTGCCCCGAACTTTACTTCATTGAAATTCGCACCCCAATTGAGAATATTCGTGTAGAACAAAAATACCATTCCAATCGAGTAGAATGTAATGGAGAAGCCCATTCCGAATCCTGCCATATACTTCGGTTTTCCGACAGCAAAGCCAAGCACCAGCCAGATACACGCACAGATAAGCGAGCAGAGCAGTCTGCATTCTGCCTTGCGGAAGTCCGCTTCTTCCATAGCGTGAGCCAAGTCGTTCAGTATAAGGCTGCTGCCCAGCACTCCCGCATTGAGGAATGCCGCACAGGTGTACAGACGGAATCCCGGAGATTCGTGCTTTTTGCGGATTATGTACACCGCCATAATCACGAACCACAGCACGAGGTTTACGATTATCGCCGTAATACGCCGTGCACCGTCCTCGTCAAGATTTGCGAGGAACGCAATTTCGGATATTCCAAGCAGAGAAAATCCCCAGCCCATAAACAGTTTGCGTTCGATGAACAAACCCAAAGTCAGAACCGCCACAGCCAACAGATGGAACACCAAATACACGAAAACGCCCTCTGCAAGCATAAACACCGACAGCGAAACACACGCAAGGACGATATTCACCAGTGCGTTCACCACACTGCACCGCTTGTCAAACCGCAAAGCATAGCCCACCGCGATTGTTCCGAGAATAAGGGCGAATACGATGTCGCCGATTCCCGAAACCTTAATGCTGTCGCACGCACCTACAAGCACAAGATGTATCACAAGTGCAGTGAAGCCCAGCGAGAGTATCGTTCCCGTGATTTCCCATGTGAACATCGTGCCGTCGCTCTCCGCCGCATTCAGCAGCAGTCCGCCCGCATAGCACACCGCTGTGCAGAGTACGAAAACAATCACAAATGTCGCAAAGATAAAGTTTTGTTCGGAAATAACAATGTCCGGATTATCAATGCCCTCTATCAGTGCCTCCACGATACACGCGTGGACAAAGGTGAGGCATATTCCCGTTATGTAAGCGACCGCATAGTCCTTTCGGCGGGCAATTATCGCCACTCCCGCGTGTACCGCTATCATGCACACCGCACCAACACAAACCGCAAATATGGAATCCTCAGCCGCGAAGATGGGCAGGGTTGCGAAAATCTGCGTCACCACAAGCAGCGGCTGACTTTTGTATCTCAGCGAGAGGAGAATTCCCACCGCCGCCGCGGCAAGTCCTATCACCTGTGCCGCTGTGCCGTTCCACACCTCAAAGCCGAGCCGCCCGATAAGCACGCTGATGAACAGCTCCGCAATGCCGCCGTAGGTGAGGGCATTGGCGAACACGACCGAGCGGGTTTTGCGGAACAACTCTCCGCATACCACCATAATAACGCCGATAGCGAGTACCATTCCCATACGCACCCAGTCGGGCAGATAGCCCTCCGAAGCCGCCGAGAACGCGATAACTCCTATTATAATGAAGATAACGCCTATCTTGCTCAGCAAATTCATTCCCACAAACAGCTCGCCCTTGGATACGTTGGGGGCAGTATTTGGAGGCGGGGGAGCGGTGTATTGCCCGACAGGGTTGTTCTGATTGTATTGGTTGTTCCGATTGTCAAAATTATCCATAGCAAATCCTTTCGGGATAGTTTTTCCATATACTCACCTTGATTATACCATATACTACTCCCCTTTTCAAGCCGTTTCCCGAAAAAATTCACGAAAAAAACACAGCAAAGGCTCGAAAGTCTATTGACTAATCACGAATTTTGTGATACAATAGACTAGTATGGACTATTGTATCAATGTACAAGAGTCGGCTTGTCGAAAAAGTCGTTTTTTCTACGAGAGGTTTCTCAACCCCTACCCCCTACCCCCCTCCCCAAAGGGGAGGGGGGAAAAATTGCGGGGGCTACGCCCCCGCTTGTCCCGTTCTGGGGGCTCTGCCCCCAGACCCCCAAAATGTTTTTCGACAGAATGACTTTTGTATCAATATGCAAGAGTATTCTTTTGTAAATAATTAGGAAAATTAATAAGGAGTGAAAAAAGGCTTGAAAAGCAGAATCACAAAGCCCGTATTTTTTATCGTCCTGTTGCTGACCGTGCTGTTTACGGTGTTGTCAACATTGGGCGTTGAAACCTATTACGGCGATGTAAAAACTACCTACATCAGAGGCGTGGACGACATTCGTTGGGGTATTGATATCCGCGGCGGTGTAAACGTAACGTTCGGTGTACCCGAGGATTACGCCGCAGAGAACGAAATCACCGAAAACGACCTCAACGCGGCAAAGTCCATTATCGAAACACGTCTGGTAAGCAAGAGCATCAACGACTACGAAGTGTACGTTGACGCGGCTACTAACGCGATTATCGTGCAGTTCCCGTGGCAGAGCGACGATACGTCGTTCGACCCGCAGGCGGCTGTTCGTGAGATTGGCGAAACCGCACTTCTCACATTCCGCGACAAGCACGAGCTTGACGAAAACGGCAAGCCCACCGGCGAAACCGAAAACGTCATTCTCACGGGTGCAGACGTCAAGAAAGCAGAAGCGGGCTACCGCAGAGATGACAGCGGCGTTATGGAATGGGTGGTATCCCTCGAATTCAAGGACAGCGGCAAGGACAAGTTCGCCGAGGCCACCGAAAGACTGATTGGCGAGCCGATTTCCATCTGGATGGACGATGTGTGCATCTCTTTCCCGACAGTAAATTCCACAATTACAGACGGCAAGTGCGAAATCACCGGCAGCTTCACCGATAAGGAGGCACAGGCTCTCGCCGACAAGATAAACGGCGGTGCACTGCCCTTTAAACTGGAAACCACCAGCCTTTCCACCATCTCGCCTATACTCGGTATGGGTGCAAGGGACGCAATGGCACTCGCGGGACTTATCGCGTTCTGCCTTATTGCAGTATTTATGATAGTATACTACCGTCTGCCCGGTTTTGTAGCGGTAATTTCGCTTATGGGACAGGTTGCGGGTATGTTTGCGGCTATTACAGGCTTTTTCGGATTCAATGACGCGTCCTCTCTGACGCTGCCCGGTATCGCGGGTATCATCCTGTCTATCGGTATGGGCGTTGACGCGAACGTTATCTCCGCGGAGCGTATCAGAGAAGAGCTCAAGGCGGGACGTACCATTGACGGTG
>JBJESA010000131.1:0-2954 GCA_051882535.1 Oscillospiraceae bacterium | reverse complement strand
CCCGCTGATGATTGGTTCTATTACAAGAGAAAAGGGATTTTTCCCTGCATATCACATGAACAAAAGCAGTTGGATATCTATTGCTCTTGATGGAAGTGCAGACGATGAAAAAATCAAGTGGCTGCTTGATATGAGTTTTGACGCTACAAAAGTAAAAATAAAAGCGAAATAATTGGAGGATGAGTATGTCATCTAGTTTTAATGGTGGAGTGAAGATTTCACTCTTTGGAGAAAGTCACGGCAAAGGAATTGGTGTAGTGCTTGACAATCTCCCCGCAGGCGAGGAAATAGACCTCGATAAAATCGGAGAATTTATGGCTCGCAGGGCTCCCAAAAAAGACGGAACCTCAACCATGCGTAATGAGAAGGATATTCCGCAAATTCTTTCGGGACTGTTTGAAGGAAAAACCACAGGTACTCCCCTGGCTGCGGTGATTATGAATACCGACCAACATTCGGGGGATTATGGCAACATTTCCCACATCGCACGTCCCGCCCATGCGGATTATACGGGATTTTTGCGTTATAACGGAGCCAACGATCCTCGCGGTGGTGGCCACTTCTCCGGAAGAATAACAGCACCGCTGGTATTTGCAGGTGCAGTATGTGCACAAGTTCTTGAACATCGCGAGATTTACACAGGAGCACATATCAAGCGTATTCGTGATATTTCCGATGACAGTTTCGACAGCATAAACCTCACTGTAGATACTCTTGAAATCGTAAAGAAACGTCCCTTCCCTACCCTTTCCGAAGACGCAGAACAAGGTATGCGTGCGATTATTAATAATGCCAGAGAGAATTTGGATAGTGTTGGCGGCATAGTAGAGTGTGCAGCAATTGGCTTTCCTGCGGGAATTGGCTCTCCGATGATGGACGGTCTGGAAAATATTATCTCGCAGCTTGTATTCGCAATCCCCGCTGTCAAGGGTTTGGAATTTGGAAACGGATTTGCCGCCGCTGACCTGTTTGGCAGCGAGAATAACGACGAATTTGCTCTTGATAACGGCAAGGTTGTCACCAAGACCAATAATCACGGCGGCATTCTGGGTGGTATAAGTTCGGGAATGCCGATTATCTTCAGAGCGGCTTTCAAACCTACACCTTCGATTTCCCAGCCACAAAACAGCGTAGATTTCAAGGATATGACCGAACAAACCCTTGTAATCAAGGGACGTCACGACCCATGCGTAGTACCTCGTGCAGTACCTTGCGTAGAAGCAGCACTTAATATTGCACTGGTATCCGCACTTCTTGACAATCCGAAAATTTAAATTTTCCCTAAGGAGGTGTTTATGTGAATGTTCCCAGAATACGCATTGACGAAGTCAATGATATATGCGTTCTGATTTCTTATCTCATATATGCACTTGGCTGTCCGCTAACCAAAAATCAGCTTATCGAAATAACTTCACTGGAAGAGGCTGTGAACTATTTCAATCTGATACAAGCTCTTGAAAAATCCACCGGAAACCTTTGTACTGAAGTTGAATTGAACGGCGACAAAGCATTCGCAAACACAGAGCTTGGAATTAAAACCGCTATAGAACTTGGTGACACTCTTCCAATTTCAATTCGCGAAAAAATGTTTCAAGAAGCTGTTCGTGTATACACACGTGATGCAATGGAAAAGGGCGGTTCTTTCCTCTCGGCAGGTTATGTTAAAAGGGACAATGGAACTTGTACGCTTAATATTAACGTAATTGATACCGAAACCACAAAGCAAAAGTACCATATTACCATAGAAACACCAAATGAAGAAGAAGCAGAAAGAATAAAGAATAAGGTAAAGAAAAATCCTAATGCTTTTGCAAAATATCTTGATGCCTTCTTTTTTGAGTAATGCAAAAACGAGCAGTAATGCCTCACGGCTATACTGCTCGTTTTTTATATCCATCTCAACACTTTGTTGTACAAAAAGGCTGCGTAACCAATCATTACGCAGCCCAATTCTACAAGTATTCTTCTTCGGAGCTTATAGCCCGACGCTTTTTTATTCTCCGCAATGCTCGCAATCGTGCTTCTGAGCGAACTGCTCAGGATCGTATGCAATGCCGTTCTTGTCGTAGTAGTCCTTGACTGCCGCCTTTACCGCTTCCTCAGCAAGAACTGAGCAGTGGAGCTTGTGTGCGGGAAGTCCATCAAGTGCTTCTACAACAGCCTTATTGGTAAGTTCCAATGCCTGAGAGAGCGGCTTGCCCTTAATCATCTCTGTTGCCATGCTCGAACTTGCAATCGCAGAGCCACAGCCAAATGTGCTGAACTTAACATCGGTGATAACATCATTGTCTATCTTGAGGAAGATCTTCATGATATCGCCGCACTTTGCGTTTCCTACCTCGCCTACTCCATCAGCATTTTCCATTGTGCCGACATTACGCGGATTGGTAAAGTGATCCATAACTTTTTCACTGTATAACATACTGTCTCTTGCCCTCCTGTAAATCCTGCCAAATCGGAGAAATACGGCGTAGGTAATCTACAACCTCTTCTACCGACTTAATAATATACTCCACATCTTCCATTGTATTCTCTTCCGACAGGGAAAGACGGAGCGAACCGTGTGCTACTTCATGAGGTCTGCCAATTGCCAGCAAAACGTGGCTGGGGTCCAGCGAACCTGACGTGCAGGCCGAACCGGACGAAGCACAAATTCCCTTTGCATCAAGCAAAAGCAGCAAGCTCTCACCTTCGATACCCTCAAAGCAGAAGTTTACGTTTCCGGGAAGACGGCTTGTCTTAGATCCATTCAGTACCGAATGAGGAATAGCAGAAAGCCCCTCAATCAATCTGTCACGCATTGCGGTAAGAGTCTTAGTATTCTCTGAAAGCGAAGCCACCGCTTCCTTCAGAGCGGCTGCCATACCACATACACCGGCGATATTTTCGGTACCTGCTCTTCTGCCACGTTCCTGGGCACCGCCCTCAATAAGCGTGGTCGGGAACAATCCTTT
>JBJESA010000130.1:0-2973 GCA_051882535.1 Oscillospiraceae bacterium | reverse complement strand
TGGGAGCTTCTGCCTTTGCGGGCTCTGCCTTAGCAGCGGGAGCAGCCTTGGGAGCTTCTGCCTTTGCGGGCTCTGCCTTAGCAGCGGGAGCAGCCTTGGGAGCCTCTGCCTTTACGGGCTCTGCCTTAACAGCGGGAGCAGCCTTGGGAGCTTCTGCCTTTGCGGGCTCTGCCTTAGCAGCGGGAGCAGCCTTAGGAGCTTCTGCCTTTGCTGCGGGAGTGCAGTTCTTGTTTGTTTTGCAATTCTTCTTTGACATTTCAGTTGTCCTCCTTTTTTTTCTGTATATAACGAGGTGCGTTTGTCACGCTACCCCATATCAAGGCAAATCGCCTTAATAATCAACTATATCTATCCAGGTGAGCAGCAGTTCGCGTTCATCGGGACGGTGGAATTTGAGCTGTGCGGCAGCCACAATCGGCAGCCACTCATATACCTCGTTTACATCGGCATTCGCTCTCTCACAGTACAGGCGAATATACTGCTCCGCACTCTCGGTACGATGACGCAGGCAGAAATCGAGATAGGTTTTCGCCACGTCGGCAAGAGGATTTCCCTGCTTTGCACGAAGCCAGTCCACAATATACATTTCGCCGTTATCGCCCACTATGATATTCTGGGAAGTGAAGTCGCCGTGGCAGAGCTTTCGCTGGTCGGGGAACTTTTCCAGACGGCTTAAAAGCTCGTACTTCTTCACGTCGTCAATCATATCCAACGCCTTTATCGAGCGTTTGAAGTAGTCCTTCTGACTGCTCATCTTCACGCAGGAAAGCGAGTTCACTTCGTTGTGGAGAGTTGCCATTCTTCCGAGAAAATCGCGTTTCATCTTCGGGTTTGCGAGAATAAGCTCGTCCAGACTTTGCCCCGGCACGTGCTCGTACACGATGCACCACTTGCCGTCTATCTGCTCCACGCTCAGCAACGCCGGAATTCTTGCGAAGCCGGTTTCCTCAACGCGTGCGTGTGCAAGAGCCTCGTACATTACAACGCTTTTCGGCTCCTCAGCGTCCTTAAAGACCTTTATACATTTTCCGTCCGACTCGTACACTTGAACCTTGTCGCCGTCGGAAATCAGATTTTTCAATTCCATACCGTACTTCCCCCAAACATTAGTCCGAAAGAACACCGCCATATCCCATACAATGCGGTTTTTATCGGTCAAATATGATTATAACACATTTGTGTTAAAAAGTAAAGGGGGTTTTATAAAAAAGCGGTAAATGACGGCTGCGGCTGAACCTAAGCCCCGATTTTTTTATAAATCCCCTTGAAATCCCGCTTAAAATGTGGTATAATAATCAAAGCTATGTTTTTTAATAAAGAGAGGTAATTATCTATGAGCAAAGTAGTAAAATTCGGCGGCAGCTCTTTGGCTGACGCAAAGCAGTTCCGCAAGGTGGCTGACATCATTAATTCCGACCCCGAGCGTGTGTACGTTGTACCGTCCGCTCCCGGCAAGCGTTTCAAGGACGATACCAAGGTAACCGACCATCTGTACCGCTGCTACGAGCAGGTTCTTGACGGAATGGACTTCGCAAAGGCTTTCGCACCCGTTCGCGAGCGTTATGACGGCATCATCAGCGAGCTTGGTCTTTCCCTCGACCTCAATGACGAGTATGTGAAGATAGGCACCGAGTTTCGCAACGGTGCGTCCCGCGACTATGCGGCTTCCCGCGGCGAGTACCTCAACGGTATCATTCTCGCAAACTACCTCGGCTTTGAGTTTATCGACGCTGCAAAGGGTATCTTCTTCGACAACAAGGGCAATTTCGACGGCGACATCACCAACGCCTGCCTTGGTGCAATTCTTGAGAGAACCCCCAAGGCGGTTATTCCGGGATTCTACGGTGCTATGCCCGATGGTTCAATTAAGACATTCTCCCGCGGCGGCAGCGACTTCACAGGCTCTGTAGTTGCAAAGGCGGCTAACGTTGATATGTACGAGAACTGGACTGACGTTTCCGGATTCCTCGTTGCAGACCCCAGAATCGTAGACAACCCCGCCGGAATCGAGGTTATCACCTACTCCGAGCTTCGCGAGTTGTCGTACATGGGTGCGGGCGTACTCCACGAGGACGCAATCTTCCCCGTAAGAAGTGCGAATATCCCGATTAATATCAGAAACACCAATGCTCCCGAGGACGCGGGCACTCTGATTGTCCCCAATGCGGACGACGCTTCTTCACGCTTCCTTATCACAGGTATCGCGGGCAAGAAGGACTTCTCCGTAATCTCCATTGAAAAGGACAGAATGAACTCCGAAAAGGGCTTTATGCGTCGTCTGCTTCAGGTTATGGAGAACCACAATATCTTCCCCGAGCATATCCCCACCGGTATTGACACCGTATCCGTTGTTGTAAACTCCCACGAGCTTGACGGACAGAAGGAGAAGGTTGCACGCCGCATTAAGGACGTGTGCAAGCCCGACCACTTCGAGATTATCGACGGATTGGCACTTATCGCAGTCGTTGGACGCGGAATGCGTGCAAAGAAAGGTACTGCTACCCGTGTATTCGCGGCACTCTCCCACGCAGACATCAATATCCGCATGATTGACCAGGGTTCTTCGGAGCTTAACATCATCGTAGGTATTGACGAGCAGGATTTTGAGAAAGCAATTAAAGTTATCTACGATATGTTTATCTTGAGCGAGCAGTAATACCTTGGGCAATACCGCACAATTTGTGGAGGATACGAGCTATGAGTTATGCAGATGAATTATTCATACAAAACTGCCGTGACATTCTCGAAAACGGGATTTCGGACGCCGAATTTGAAGTTCGTCCCCGCTGGGAGGACGGTACACCCGCACATACTATCCAGAAGTTCGGCTTGGTGAACCGCTACAATCTCGCGGAAGAGTTCCCGCTCCTCACCCTCCGCCGCACCTTCTACCGCTCTGCTATCGAGGAAGTACTCTGGATTTATCAGAAGAAGTGCAACAACGTGCACGAGCTTTCTTCCCATATCTGGGAC
>JBJESA010000129.1:0-39171 GCA_051882535.1 Oscillospiraceae bacterium | reverse complement strand
TCCCCCGTTCTGGGGGCAAGCCCCCAGACCCCCAAAGGTTTTTCGACAGACTGAAGCCGCCTTGTTGTTTATACAAAAGGCGGCTTGGGGTCATTTACATTATAGTTGTTATTGAATTTGCGAGTTCACACGACAATCAGCCGCCCAATGTGGGGTCGTTTCTTTCTGCGGTATGGTCGTTGTGATTCGGGGAAGAAGATTTCACTTTTTTGATATCATTGACTCCGCTGAACTGACCAAAAGACATCTTCTCACGCAGCTTTTTATCTTCGGCACGGTTTCTTGCGGCTTCATTCTGTAAATCGTCAGTCACCTCAAGACCGAAAAGATTTCTGACAAAATCGTATAGTCTTTCCCACAAAGATTTAGAAGTGTCAATATTCGGAGCCATTTCAGACGCAAGTTGAGAGGAATTATCCTTAATCTGATCCAAAATCAGATGCTGAAGCGAGTAATCCAATTCCATCCCATTGTCACCATCCTCATACTGCTTTTTAACTGCATCTACGGCTTCGTTGAGATTTTTATGCTCCTCCAATTGTCTGTTCAGCAAAACAACAGCACCTAATCCCTCGCCCAAGAAACGTTCTACGCTATCGCTGCCCCATTTGGACTTTTCTGCGAATTTGTTATACGCATCAGAGAGCTTCTGAACTAAATCCTCACCATAGATAGTTTTGGTATCAACCTCAAGTCTTGCCGTAACCTTACCCTTCAGCTCCCGAATGAAAGTCTTTTTTTGCTCGTCATTTAATTCATCAAAATATTTGTCGTTTTGGGAGTCATTGACAAAGAGGTCGATATTCTTCTTGATTTTATCAGCAATAAATAGCTGACATATCGCCGAAGCAGCAAACGCCGAAGCACGCGAAGCATTTACAGCTTCATCATTTAAGGTTTTGTTTTCGGCAGAAACAACTCCGTTTTTTACAAATAGTTGTTCAAGCTGGCTGAATATAGTATTATCCAAACAAACATTGGCATTGCTATTAACTCCATAACTGATAGTGTCAGGAAACGGATTTTTTGCGTTTTCAACCGCGAAGTTAAGAATTTTGGCTTCTAATTTTTCTTTGTTCATTTCGTGTCCTCCAATAACGCATTACTTGAATTCTGTTTGATGTATCCTTATCGAAAGCCTGCACCGTTTGTAAAATAGTTTTCGCTTTCACCGCTTTATACGTGCAATATTTTTGTTTTGTAACAAAAATTCACAAATTTTTTCTTGAAAAATCCACGTTATTATGATATAATATGAATAGGCGATAATTTTCGACACGAAAGAGTTACACTATGAAACTATCATCTTTTTTACACTTCGCAGCATTCGGAATAAAGACTATTCTTTTCAAAAAGAAAGACCCCATTCTTGGTACGGTAATCCTTACTGACAAATGCAATCTGAAATGCAAGCACTGCTCCGTAAACAACATCACCGCGGTTGTACACCCATACTCGCAAATCAGGAACGAAATGCAGCAGCTGTATGATATGGGCATTCGCATTCTCTTCTTTTGCGGCGGGGAAACCTTTTTGTGGCGGGACGGAGAACGAACTTTGCGGGATTTGGTAATTGAAGCTAAGAGAATGGGTTTTCTTATCGTGAATGTCGTCACCAACGGCACTTTTCCTATCGACTTGCCCGAAGCGAATCTCATTCTGTTAAGTCTTGACGGCGACAGAGAGCGTCACAATATGGTACGCGGCGATACATACGATACCATAATGGAGAATATCAAAAATGCAACCGCAGACAATATTTGCTTCTATATGGCGATTAACCAAATCAACAAAGAAGTCGTGCGTGATGTCTGCATAAAGGCACGTGATACGAAAAATGTCCGTGCGGTATCTTTCAACTTCCACACGCCCTATCCCGACACGAAAGAACTTGCACTCTCCAAAGAGGAGAAGGCAGCTTGCTGCGATGTGATAAAGCAGATGATGAAAGAGGGCTGTCCTGTTTTCAACCTCAAATCTGCATTTCCCTATCTTATTAACAACAGTTTCCCCACGCCGTGTCATCAATGCGTGGTGATGGAAAACGGCAAACTATCCATCTGCGGGCGGTGCATTGATGTGCCGGGGCTTTGCGAACAATGCGGATATTTCTTTGTTGCGGAATATACGCTGCTGTTCCGTGGAAATCTCAAAATTATCTTCGAAATGCTGAAAACATATCTGAAATATATTTAGGAATAATCTATGAGTATTATCACAAATCTTACAAGAATGTGGCTCACCCGCTCCACCAAACGTTTTGAATTCAAGAACGAATATGACGAGCGACTGCCGTTTGCCGAGTGCGGCAATCTGGGACTGTATGTCCACATTCCGTTTTGCAGAAGTATATGCAGCTTCTGTCCCTACTGCAAGGAGCTGTTCTCACAGGAGAAATGCGACCGCTACATACACGCACTGATTCGGGAAATTCACTTTGTAGGAAGTCAGCACGTTGGGAAAAAAGAGGTCACCAGCCTTTATTTCGGTGGCGGAACTCCCGCTCTCGTGGCGGGACGGCTGAAAGAAATAATCACCGCAATCGGCGAGCATTTCACCATCACCGAGGGCATTGGGGCGGAGCTTCACCCCGACAATGTGACGGTGGACGTGCTGCGAACTCTGAAAGACGCGGGCGTCACGAAAATCAGCATTGGTATTCAATCGTTTCAGGAGAAATTCCAGAATATTCTCGGCAGAAAAGAGGTTGATATTGACGCAATGGGCAAGGCATTGTCGGAAGTCCCCTTTGAAACGGTGTCGATGGACTTTATCTTTGCCCTCCCCTCTCAGACTTTTGAGGACTTGCGGGCTGATATCGACTGTGCATTCCAACACGGGGCAAATCATGTGGCGATTTATCCGTTTATCGACTTTACGTTTACGACAAGCAAGGTATCGGCTCTCCCCAAAAAGGAAAAACGTGCGTTGCTGGACAAGATAACGGAATACTGCATCAGCAAGGGATATTTCAGAAGTTCGATTTGGACTTTTTCAAGCGAAAAGCAGGCACATTATTCCTCAATGACCCGCGAAAACTTTCTGGGCTTTGGCTGCTCGGCGACTACGCTTCTGAAAGACCAATTCAAAATCAACACATTCTCGGTGGAGGAATACTGCAAGCGGGTGGATTCGGGAACTCTCTCCACCTCGCTTACCATTCGCTTTACACTGCGTCAGCGTATGATTTACTTCCTGTTCTGGACGACATACAGTACACGGCTTGACGAGAGGGACTTCGAACGATTTTTCGGTGTTCCGCTAAAGAAGATGTACGGCTTTGAGTTGTGGCTTGCCAAGGTGCTTGGCTTTGTAACCGAGCGGGACGGGATATACACAATGACGCTCAAGGGTGCGTTCTACTACCACTACTACGAGAATTACTACACACTCGCGTACATTGATAAGATGTGGGGGATTATGCGAAATGAGGCGTTCCCCGAAAAGATTGAACTATAAATTAAGAGCGTTACCTTGAGGTAATAGGTAACGCTTCAGTCTGTCAAAAAAACCTTGGGGGGCTGGGGGCTTGCCCCCAGAACGGGGGTGTGGGGGTGCGTTAGCACCTCCACGTATTCTCTAAATCAGACCCCCTCCCCCTTCGGGGGAGGGGGTAGGGGGTGGGGGTGCCTCTCGCAGAAAAAAGACTATTTCGACAAGCTGAAGCTTAACCTCAAATTCTGGGGAGGGGGAAATCTCGTATATCGCCTCTCCCCACCCATGCTTTTTTTGAATATTACTTCATATACCCCGCAAGGCTTCTGCGTTTGAGGGCAAGCTCCAGCAGTTCGGGGAGTTTTTCTGGAGGACAGGCAAAACACGGAATATCCAAATCCGCGACTTTGCGTGCAAGCGTGCTGTCGTAACACGGACTTCCGCTGTCGGAGATTGCGAGAAGAACGACAACGTTCACGCCACTCTCCTTGAGTTCCTCAAGGCGGCGAACCAGTCCCGCACGATTACCGCCCTCGTAAAGGTCGGTAACCAAAAACAGCGTGGTCTTGTCGGGCTGCGACACAAGTCCCTGACAATACGCGATGGATTTCTCAATATCCGTGCCGCCGCCGAGCTGAATTCCGTAGAGCAAATCAACAGGGTCGGCACACTTTTCGGTGAGGTCGGTGACTTGGGTATCAAACGCCACAATATGCGTTTTCAGCGAACTCATGCTCGCCAGAATGCAGCCGATAATCGACGAGTAAATCACGCTCTCGCCCATTGAGCCGCTCTGGTCGATGTCGAGAATCACCGTGCGGGAACCCGAATGTGAAGCCCTCTCAAAAAAGTAGAATTTCTCGGGGAGAAGCATTTTTCGCTCGGAATCGTAGCAGCGAAGATTTCGGCGAATAGTCATCTTGTAGTCGAGAGCCGCCGCGGAGGGAATCGGCGAGTGTTCGCGGCGATTGAGTGCGGCGGTAACAGACCGCTTCACATCGTCTGCAAGGCGGCGGTTGATGTCCTCAACAATCTTCGCAATATAGGCACGAGCGTTATCCTTTGCCTTGGTAGGTATCTGGTCTTTCAGCGTGAGAAGAAGGGACGCGGTGGAGATGTCCGGCTCCAGCGTGTCAAGCATTTCCGGCTCGAAAAGCAGCTGCTTTAAACCGCAGCGATTTATCGCGTCATTCTGGATAACCCGCACTTCCATCGGCGAGAACAGCGAACGCAAATCGCCCAGCCAACGGCTGAGATTGGGCGAGGATTTTCCCTTTCCGCCGCTCTTTCCACCGCCGCTCTGCTCCGAACCGGAGCCGTAAATCTGCGACAATGCACTGTCCATCAGCAATTCTTCCTCGGACAAACCGCCGCAGCCCATACTGTTCATACGCTCCTGAGATTCCGCACCCAGAATCAGCCGCCAGCGTTTTAAAATCTGTGTATTTTCCATTTTTACATTTCAACCCCGTTATTTATCGGCAACAATCTTCGTCAGAAATTCGGTGAAGGTGTCGGCGATTTTGTAAATGCAGCTGTCGCGTTTTGACTCCTTGAGTTTCAGCATTCTGTCCACCGCGTACACGCCTTTGTACTTCTCCATGTTTGAATAGCATATCCAGCACAGTCCACGGTATTCTTTCGCAATGGGTACCATCTGTTCGGGGATAAAAAGCCTGCGGTCTTTCAGTTCTTTAGGAATAAAGTGGCTCGCATCTGTGCCGCTTATCTGCGTTAATCCGTAGAGAAAGCGGACGCCAAGCTTTTCCTTTACGGCGGGGAGAATGATGTGGTTTTCCAAAGTTTCTGGGTTAGCACCGTTCTGCTCCAGCAGGAATTTCCGCAAGTCCTCGGGGAATGTAAAGCCTGCAAGCTGCTCTGCTGTTTCGAGGTCCTCGGACGTTGCACCGCCGTTGGGAATAAAGCCCACAATCTCTCCGTCTGCGGTGGCGGGAGCTTCTTCCTCTTTATCGGAAAAGTCCTCATTAACCGTCATTTCGGCGACAGTCACCCATTCCTCAAGGGAAAATTTCACCTTCTTAGGCTTCTCGGCATATCCGTCCTCAACGGCAGTTCCTGTACAGGAAACAATGGCTTTTCCGTCATTTACGTCCTTTATTTTGACGGTATATTTCATCATCGGTTCATGCTCGAAGATGTAAAATTCGTCCTCGCGTTCTTCGCAGTCTTCCATCGAATCAACCTTGAAGCTCTCCTTTTTCAAATCCGTGAAAGTCTGCTTTTTCGTCTTAATATAGTTCAGTATTATGCTCGGAGAAACGGCTTCACCGGCGTATTCTCCGTTATTGTAATGCAATTCGAGATTCCAAGCCTTGTTGCCCTTTTCGTCAGTGCAGAAGTAAAGGCGGTTTTCGGGCGAATTATCGTCCAGTGAAAAATCAAATTCTCCAAGTTTAAGCATATCAGATATCTCCAAAATCAAAATCGTCAAGTTCGTCTATGGTCTGCTGTTCCTCGGCGGTGATGGGTGCGGAAATCATCTCTGCTGCCGCCTGAACGGATATTCCGAGTGCTTCGCCGATATTTTCAGCGATATCCGCTTTCTCACTCGGCGAGAACTCCGCAAACGTTCTCCGCAGACACACCAGTGTGGGCTTGAATTCCTCATCGGAAAGTTCCGCGATAAACTCGCACAGCTTCTCCCAGATACTCAATCGGGCGATAAGGGCACGGCGGTTTTTCTGTGCCAGTCCCTCAAACCACAACGCACCCTCCGCGGGTGGAGTACCCTTTGAAAGCCGTCTGCTGATAAGCTCCGAGAGTTTTTCGGAAGAAATTTTGCCGCGGTCGGTAAGCACCGCACAGCCAAATCCCGAAAGAAGCGGGCTTGCCATATCGCTGTCGGAAAGTTCCAGAAGCAGCGACAAAAACCGTTCCTCGTCAAGGAAATCGTGCGACATCACGGCGTCATTGACGCGGGAAATCGCTTTCATCAGCTCGTGAGCGGCATTCTCGTCACAAGTCCACTCCAGCGGAAGCGACAGACAAAACCTCAGATAAAGCTGCTTCATAAGCTCCGTAAGCGGTTCGGTATCCAATCGGCGGATACTGCCAAAACGCACGGTTGCCGACAGTGTTCCGATAGTACCGCCGCAGTCGGCAGCAGAAACGCAGTCTGCGGCAAGCCGCTGAACAGCGAGAACGGCGGTTTTCACCGCACCGATTATTCCGCACAAAAATGCGTCCGCAAGGATTTTTGCCGCTTCGGGCAAGCTCTGTGCCGCATACAGGCTCTCGGTGAGCTTCATCGCACACGCCTGCTCGATGGTGTCGCCGCCCAGAAGCGAGGATTCTACCAAGCGTATTTCGCACTCGGGCGACCAGCGAAGTTCCCAGATTTCCGTGTGTTCGTTGTCGCTTGAATTGCTCCGAAGCGTGCCGAATCCGATATCGAGGACACGCAGCCGATGTAGGAAGAACGAACGATTAAGGTCGAGGAACGCAGATTTCTCGCTCTTTACGCGGAGATTTTCGCGTAAATCAAGCTTCAATTCCTCGGCTGCTGCCGTGCGGAAACGCTCAAGATTCAGCTCGCCGAGCTGTCGCATAAAATCCTGCTGAACCGAGGTGGAAACGCTGCCCTCGGGCAGAGAGCCGATTTTCGTGCCAATCTCAACGTCTGCACATGAAACGCTTATCTCGCCGAACGTGCCGTGTCCCATACAAGTGACCGCAGCGTCCCGCAAATCGGAAAGGCTCGGCTGTCTGCCGCCACGCATTTCGGCGAGGGTGTTCGCAAGCCGCAGTGCCTCGATTACCTCGGCAGACGAAGCGGAAAATCCACGCAAACGCTGCCCCTCTGCAATACGCGAGAGGTATTCCGCGGCGGACTGCTGCTTGCCGGCAAGACGGTTGTTCCACAATATTTCGTAAAAGCCGGGGGCTTTACTTCCTGCACCGTATCCCGAACGGCTTGAAAGGCGGTAGTAGGAATACGGCATAAGCGTGGAGAGTGAGTTTACTGAGGGAATGTTCTCGGTGATTTTTTCGTCCTCGGGCGAATATTCAACTCCGTCCAGACCTCCGCTGTGGAACGCACCTGTCACCACGGCGATTTCGTCAGTGGGGATTTTCTGCTCCGCTTCGTGGATAACACGCCGCATATACGCTTCGCGGAGTATGTTGTGCTCGTCCTCGGGTGAGAATTCACGCAGTCCTCTGCCGTACTCGCGAACTGCGTCCAAAAGCTCGTCAAGGCTTCCCGCTTGCTCGAAATTATACTCCCAAAAGGTGTCGTTATCCAAGCCTGTCATCTGCTCAATACGCTGATAAACGCTCTCTCGCTCCTGCGGGTCGGGTTCGTTTTCGGCTTCGTCCTTGTGGGAGTAATACTCCAGTACACAGCCGGAGGGCAGGTCGCAGAAACGCACCTCCGCACCGTTTTCCCGCGCCCATAGAATCGCCTGATACTCGGGCGAGAACTCCGCGAACGGATACAACACCGTCCGTATCGGCGGCTGCTCGGTATATGCGAGAATCGCCGCGGGCAGCACCGCTTCTTCCGCACAAAGCTGCTCGATAAGCCCCGACAAATCCTCAGGTCCCTCAATTAACACCAATCGCGGTTTTATGCGGTCAAGAAATTCCCGTACATAAAAAGCACACGCGGGAGAAAAGTGCCTTACACCAAAATAATGAGCCATCAGCCGCCCAGCTCCTTACACTCTGCGTACAGTTTGGAATACTCCTTGCCGCGTTTTCTCATAACGTTTTCGAGATATTCCGTCCAAGCCGCCTTGTCCTTTGCCTCGTCCTTGACGATTGCACCCTGAAGTGCCGAGGCGAGTTCCGCGTCGGTCACTTTTCCGCTGCCAAAACTTCCCGCAAGTGCCATCGAATTCACCAACAGCGAAATTTCCTCCGCTGAGGAAAGCACGCCCGAGGTGGGCTTCAGCTTCTGCTGACCGTCCAAGGTCTGTCCCGCACGGAGTTCGCGGAAGATGGTGACAACACGCTCGACAATCGCTCTGTCGGGGATTTCAGCACCCAGTCCGAAGCCGCTCGAAAGCTGCTTTACACGAGTTGTCACGATGTCGATTTCAGTTTCGATATTCGCGGGAGTGGGCAGCACCACGATATTAAAGCGGCGTTTGAGTGCGGAGGACATCTCGTTTACGCCCTTGTCGCGGGTGTTGGCGGTGGCGATTATCGAAAAGCCTTTCTGAGCGGGGACTTCCTCGGAAAGCTCGGGGATAGAAATGCGTTTTTCAGAGAGTATCGAAATCAACGCGTCCTGTACCTCGCTTGCACAGCGGGAAATCTCCTCAAATCGGCAGATAGTGCCTGTTTCCATAGCGGTGTAAACGGGGGATTTCACCAGCGAATTAAACGAGGGACCTTGTGCCAAGAGCATTGCGTAATTCCACGAATAGCGAATCTGCTCCTCGGTAGTTCCCGCCGTACCTTGAATAACCTGCGAGGACTTGCCGTTGATTGCGGCACAAAGATGTTCGGAAAGCCACGATTTCGCCGTTCCCGGCTCGCCAATCAGAAGCAACGCACGGTCGGTGAGCAGCGTTGCGATACAGATTTCGACAACACGCTTGTCGCCCATATATTTCGGAGTAATCTCGGTTTTTCCCGCCTTGCCGCCGCAGATGTAGGTGAGTACGGACTTCGGGGACATTTTCCAACCAACGGGGACGGGGTTTTTCTCGTTTGCGATAAGAGCGTCAAGCTCGGCTTTGTAAAGTTCCTCGGCGGGAAGTCTTAATATTTCGGACATTTTCGTTACCTCTTATTTTTTATACATTTTAATTCTTGTGTTTATCAGATAGGTCTGGTCGTCTATTGCCTTGCTGTCAACATTGCCTCGCAGCTTTTCAACGCGTGCAAGCAGATTTTCCATCGCACTGACAACTTCATCGGGCGGCAAGTGTTTTTCATACAAGAACAGAAGCTGTCTTTCGGCGGCGTTATTTAATTTCAAAGAATTTATGGTAAAGGTGTTCAGCTTTTCTGCATATTCTTCGTCAGACATCTCATGGTTCATTTGCTCTATCAGCACAATTACACCGTACCCACCGAACGTGTTCATACACTTTTTCGCAAAGTATGTTCCCGCCGCTCTGATTCGCTCGTAATCCTCCTGCGAACAATTTTCGAGAAGATGTCTCCTGATAACGCTTGAAATAATATCGTTAACCCCGCACACGTTTTCATAAGCCGCTTTAAGTGCGTCCTTTTTCTCATCGCCCTTGAAACCGAGCTTCTCGGCTTTTTTCACCATATCCGCTCGTTTCGGTGCGTCTATGTCACGGAACAGCTTTTCCGTCAATTCGCCCCTTGTGCGAATATAATTCAGCATCCACTCGGGAATCCTTTTAAATAGCGGATTAAGCGGAATTATCCTGCTGTTAAAATACTGGTCGTGAGCGAAAAAGTAACTGCCGAGCATTGGAACGTATGTAATCGAACCTATTAAAACGGTGTGTTCAAACTTACTGTTCGGTATAACAGGCTCTTTTTCGGGGTGCTCAAGAAAATCCGCGAAAGCCTTCGGGCGGCAGAAAACATCGGGCGCTTTCTCATACAAACGGTTAATCTGTTCACGGACGGCGGCTGCGTTTTTACCCGTCATTCCGCTCATAAGAGCGGCAATGCAGCTGTTTTTGGGATTGACGTTACATGAAAATTCGGGGGTGAAAGAAAGCTTTAAAAACACATCGTCAAGCTCGGGTTTGTTTTGGAGAAGCGTTGTCGCAGAGGTCACTAACTCTATTCCCGCTTCCGTCCGTGCCTTATCGTTGTCGGCTTTATCTGCGGTATCTAGCAGACCGAGCAGGTGCTTTCTCACAAATTCGCTGCAAGCCTTGCTCGAATAAGCGGCAACCGCTCCCGCATATCTTTCCTTGTACTTTTGAAGCAGCTTTTCAAAAATCGGCTCGGCTTCGGGAGCGTCCATCTCTGCCAAAGTCATAAGTGCCGCGTCCTTGATTTTGCCCTTGCTCGTGTTGTAGATTTCGGCGAGAAGCGTGCCGTTTTCGGGAGAACAGGACAGTGCGGAAACCGCTTCAATACGCACTTTTTCCGGGCGGCTTTCGTCTGTCGCAAGAGTGCGGAACAACTCGTTTTCCTCATCACCCGAAAGCCTTGCGATGTATTTAAGCACTCTGCCCGTGTACCTGATGGTGGTTTTCATCTCGGGGACAAGTGATTTTCCGCACAGTTCGCACATAATCTCGCAGAAGATTTGGAAGTTTTCGCTGTATTTTCCGTTTTCCAGTTCGTATACAAACGCTCTTACAATTCGCGGGTCGCGAAGCGTATCCTTGTATTCCTCGGAGAGTTTCCACAAATCAGAATCGCCTTTGCAGATAAGGGCTTTTATCGTTTCAAGCGATGAGGCGGGCTTTTCTGTAGCGGCGAATTCGCCGTTCGCGGGAGTAGTTTTCGCGTTGTCGGCAAATACGCCCTGAGTTACCGCAAGTGCCTCGGCAAGGGCGATACAGTCCGCAATTACGCTTTCTGGCTTATCGGAAGTAAGAAGCGATTCGCACAGCGAGTACAATTTCGCGAAAGCCTTGTTTGCTTCGGCAAGCGGTTTGAATTCCTCGACCGCACGTTTCAGACGGAAATCCTCAGAAACCGTCATACACCCTGCTGCGGCGGTATTGTAAAGCCTTGTTCTCAGCTCGTAGAATTTTGATATATCCATGTCGTTTCCCCCTTAAACAAGTCTTGCCACGCCGTCAGCCGTTACAATAGAAAGCGGGCAGAGGTAAATTCTTCGCTCTTCAGCCGAGTAGAACATCTCACCCAGCACCGCACCCTTATCGCCGATTTTCGTAAGGCGAAGCACATCAATCGCATAGAAATAATCATAGTGATAATTCTCATTCGCACGAAGTGAAATGCTCTCATCGCCGTTTTTCAGAACTGCGTGTCCGTCCTCCGCAAATCCAATATAATCGAACGGCACAAGCACAGCCACCGTTTCATCGGAGAGGGTGTTTTTCAGCTCGTTCTTCGCTTTCTTCACTGCGTCGGCAATGCTCGGCTCTGCAAGGGAAATCACCTTTTCATAGTCCTTTGATGTGGCTTCTGTATTGGTGGCGTTCTCCCAGCGGATTCGGCGGTTCAGCCCGCCGGGATAACGGTACAACTCGGGCACGGAGTACACCCCGAACTTGCTGTCGTCCGCTTGCAGCCGCTTTAACAGTTTCAACGGACGGATATTCTCGGTTTTGGAAATCTCGCCGCTGTCAAGGTCAATCCAATATCCCGTGTCAACATAGGCTTGGTGCACCAGATCGTTAATCGTAGTAAACGAAAGCTGCATTATACGTGCGTTTTCCTTAAATAGCCCGATTTCTTTCAGCTGATTTAGTTTCCATATACCGCCCATCGCTTCGTACAGTACGCTGTCCTCGGGGAGAACTTCGCCGCTCTCCAGTTTCTCGTTTATGTAAACGCGGCTCTTTTTCACGGTGGAGGAGAGCTTCACACACAGCCCCACAAGACGCATACACTCCGAATCGTCAGGCTGTTCGGAGAGAATCTCTGCCTCGGTCACGATTTCCTCAACTATTGTCTGCGGCTCGGGAAGGTAAAATTCGCCGAGCTGCTTTGCAAGAGTTTTGTACTGCTCCGCGGAGGTCTTGTTGATGGAGGACACTCCGCGGCTAAAAATATCGTTCAAAAACTGCTCCGCAAGGTCAAGACCCTCTGCCTGCTTTTTGAGCTTTTTTGCGGCGGCGGATTTGTTCTGCTTCGGGGGAGATTTTGGTTCGCCCGAGGCTGCTTTTTCGGCTTTCTTGGCGATTTTCTCTCGCTTGGAGGCAACGTCCTCGGGAACTTCGCCCACCGCGAACTCCTTGCCGTTCACCATTTCAAGCATAAGTGCAAGGCTGTGCTTACACGGGAACTGCCGACTGGGGCAAGTGCAGCGGAACACAGGAGTATCCCCCGAAAAATCGGCAGAGGTGCGGTACGGATTTTTTCCGCTGCCCTTACAATCACCGAAAATCAGAGTATTGTCCGCGGTGATGGAAAGCCCTGAAAAATCCCCGCTGCGGGAAATTTTCTGGGCATTCGAGAATGCGGCGGGATTCGGGGCTTGAGAGCGTACATATTCTTCATTGATGATATCCTTGCAGTTCATAGCGAAATTCCTTTCAAAAAAGATTTATGAATTTATTATACTACAATTTGTAAGATTTTTCAAGTACCTATTTCTTAATTTTTATTGAAAACCTACAAATTCGAATTTCTCACCCCCAAAAAGCCTATTCCTAAGCCACATATCATATTTTTCGGTAATAAATGTGCATTTTCTCTTGACTAATCTCAGATAAAGTGGTATAATAACAAGTAATAATGGAATATTGTACCGTTTATTCAATTGGCTGCAATCCCCCGCCAATTCGGGACAAGCTGCCTTACGGCAATACTACAGAAGCGAGGAATATATGTCACTTATCGAACACGTTTTTCCCCCTGAAATGATAAAGAAGCACGAGGAGATTCTGATCTCCGCACTCTCGGAATGTGCAGGTGCGTACTACGATTTTAATGTCACCCAAAATATAATACTGGGTACTCCCATTCAAGTCATAGACGGTGTGGAATACTCAATCACCGAAAAGATAGGGCTGCCCCCGCACTGCCCTTACACCGATATGGTCAACTACTTGGGAAATCGGCTTTCTCCTGAGGAGCAGCCCGCTTTTTTCACGTTCTTCGACTTAAAGCATCTCGAAAAATGCTATGAAAACGGCAAGCGTCATATCTCTCATACATACTGGTCGAAGGATATTCTCGATAATCCCATTCTTGCCGAGCAGCACGTTATCCTCTACAAGGATTCCACAAACGGCGACTTATTGGGACTAACGTATCTCAAAAATATGGAACCGCTCGACCAGCTCGCACGTCTGGAGAAAGAGGCACGTCAGCAAGCGGAGAAAGCAAGCAAGGCGAAGACTTCTTTCCTGTTCAATATGTCGCACGATATCAGAACGCCCATGAATGCGATTATGGGTTTTTCCGATATCATTGAAAAGAACTGCAACGATGAAAACCGCGTGCTTGACGCAGTTCACAAGGTTAAAGAGGCGGGCGGTGTGCTGCTGAAGCTGCTGGACGATGTTCTCAATGTATCACGCATTGAAAGCGGCAAAGCAATTCTTGATTTATCGCCTATGGATCTGGACGAATTGATGAAAAGCCTGCAATCGCTTTTTGGCTCTGATATGAAGGCTGCGGATATCCGATTCTTAATCGAGAGCAACTTCCGGGACAAGATTGTAATCGGCGATATTACGAAGCTTCTCCAGATATTTATCAATCTGATTTCCAATTCGCTGAAATTCACACCGGCAGGAGGAACGGTTATCGTTCGCGGCGAGCAGACCGCTCCCGAAACGTATGTATTCTCCGTGAAAGACACCGGAATCGGTATGAGCCCTGAATTCCAGAAACACGCATACGAGGAGTTTGAGCGTGAACGCTCCAGCACCGAAAGTGGCATTAAGGGCAGCGGACTTGGACTTGCAATCGCACGCAAGTTGGTTGAACTGATGGACGGCGAAATTGATTTCAACAGCAAATTGGGCTACGGCACCGAATTTATCGTAAAGCTGCATCTGCCCAAAACCGACCACCTTGAAGCAGACGGAGAACTACAAAAAGAATCAAAGGTCGATTTCTCCGGCAAACGTGTTCTCCTTGCAGAGGACAACGACCTGAACAGAGAAGTAGCCTGCGTAATACTCGGTGAAATGGGACTTGAAGTGGAAACCGCTGCGAACGGCGTTGAAGCGGTAAACAAAATAGCCCACTCCGCACCCGGTCACTTCAATCTGGTGCTGATGGATATTCAGATGCCGAAGATGGACGGATACCATGCAACAAGCGAAATCAGACGTATGGTGGATACCCGCCTGTCGTCTATTCCGATTGTGGCGATGACCGCAAATGCTTTTGACGAGGATCGCCGTGAGGCTTTTGCAAACGGAATGAATGAGCATATCAGCAAGCCGATTGATGTGGATAAACTGAAGCGGGTTCTTGCAAAATTCCTATAGTATAGAAATCACCGAAGCCACACGACTTCGGTGATTTTTGTCTGTTATTTTTTTCGAAAGTCATTTATAGTTACAATTTTCCCATCTGCAAGCTGCTTTAGCTTATCGTTGAGGGCGTTTGCTGTGCCGAATTTTTCGACGGCACATATCACCTTGGGACAAGCGTCCATAATCTCGGCTGCCTTGTCAAAAGACTGCTGACTTATTGGCTCAAATGCTGCTTCGGACACCACCGTTACGGCTAGTGCAAGGGCTGTGGGATATTCAATATCATTCTCCCCCAAAACGCCTGCCGCAAACGGTATTCCCATTCGCTGAAGACTGCGGTATACGGGAATCCCCGCACCGCCCCCGCCTATTACGAACACCTGCGGTTTACCGCTTATACGAGAAAGTTCCACCGAACCGAATTTGTCGTTGAAACTGCCGTTCGTAATCCCAAAGAGTTTCCGGATATACTGCTCCTCGAATACTTCCTCGGGACTTCCGAATCGGTCGGGATTGCCGTCCGAAACGCACAGCACGCTGTCTGAGATTTTCTGTGCCAAATCCAGTTCGTGCAGCGACATTATAACCGCGATTTCTCGCTCACGCACCAGTTTTTTCAGCACGCTGAAAAACTCCAGCTTGTGGCGAATATCAAGGAATGACGTTGGCTCGTCCATTACCAGAAGCTGCGGCTCCTGACAAATCGCCCTTGCCAACAGAACACGCTGCCGCTGTCCATCGCTTATCCTGCGAATATCCAAATCCGCAAGTTCCATCGCCCCTACAAGCTCCAATGCGTTATCTGCCGCACGATTGTCTTTCTCTGAGAGTAGCCCTAGCCGTCCCGTATGCGGATAGCGTCCCTGTGCCACAACATCGCGGCAAGTCATAAGTTCCGTGTGAAGCCGCTCGGTCATCAATGCGGAAACATTACGCGAAAATTCCCTGCCGCTCATATCAGCAATATCTTTCCCGCAGACAGCCACATTTCCCGAAAGCGGAGCAAGCTGCCGCACCAAGGTTTTCAAGAGCGTAGATTTTCCCGCACCGTTAGGCCCGATAATAGTAAGAATCTCCCCCGAACGAACGGAAATGTCCACACCCTCGATTACAATTCGCTTACTGTAGCCGACTGAAAGCCGCTCTGTTGAAATGATGTTCTCCATAGATTATCCTTTCTTCGAGCTTTTCTCTCGGCTGAGCATTATCCAGATAACGATAGGGGCACCAAATATTGCCGTAACCGAACTAATAGATAGTTCCGTCGGTGCAAACAATGTTCGTGCGATAAGGTCGCAGCCAAGGCAGAACACCGCTCCGCCTAAAAAGGACGCGGGAATCACCAGAATAGGTTTCGCCGTGCCTAACATATTCTTCACAATATGCGGAACAGCAATTCCAACAAACGAGATAGGCCCTGCAAACGCCGTCACACAGGAAGAAAGCAGTCCCGACAGCAGCACCAGTGCTAAACGAAACAGCTTTACATTAACGCCCATCGTCTTTGCGTAGTTCTCACCAAGCTGATATGCACTCATCGGTTTTGAGAGCAGGAATGAGGCAATCAACGCGGGGAAAACCACGCACGACATTGTAATAATATCGCCCCAATCTGTACCCGAAAAGCTGCCCATAGACCAGTTGTGGAGATTTACAATATTAGAGTCGTTCGCAAATGTGACCACCAAGTCCGTTATCGCCGAGCAGATGTAGCCTATCATAACGCCGCATATTACCAGCAGCGACATTCTCTGCACCTTACCCGAAATCAGCAGGATAAATCCCATCGAAATCATCGAGCCGATAAACGAAGCGAGAATAAGTGCCGCCGAGCCAAGAGCAATCCCCCGCCCCATAAAGAACACCAAAGTCAGTGCGACAACCAGCTTCGCCCCCGATGAAATACCAAGCACGAACGGCCCCGCAATCGGATTTGCAAAAAAACTCTGGAGAAGAAAACCCGACACAGACAATGCACCGCCAAGTATAGTCGCCGCAATAAGACGCGGCAGGCGAATTCTGCGAATAATGCTGCCCGCAGTCCCCTCCCCGCTGAACAACGAGCTTATCACATCGGAGAACGACAAATTCACGCTCCCCGAAAACAGATTCAGCCCCATCAGCACGACAAGAAAGATGATAAGTACCACAAAACAGGCGACATATCTTGCAATTCGTTTCTTCTCCATACGTCCGTGCGTTCTCCTTGAATTATTTCAGGCGATAAAGGTAAGTAAGCGGTTCGCCGTCTGTCGCTTTTCCAGTAAAAATCTTGTGAAAATCGGAAATCATATCGGCAGCACCTGTGGTCTGCTGATACATATTCTTTCCCGAGCACCACACATTCCCCTCACGCACCGCCTTAAAATCCGCGAAGAGTGCATCTTTGGCGATAAGGTCGTCAAGCATTGTGAGTTCTCCGTCAATCGTGCCGTTGTAGATTAGGAAATCCGCGTCTTTCGCCTTTGCGTAGAAGGTTTCCATCTGAATATTCATTGTGGAAAGTGCGTTTTCATCTACCGATAAATCATCAGAGGTAAAGATGTAATTTCCTCCGGCAAGCTCTATCATTTTGGAGATATAGTCCCCCGGCTTGCGTACATTAACAGCACCGCTTGTGCTGATATAAAAGAATGCGGCAGTTTTTTCCGTGCGTTCATCGGTGAGAATTTCGGCTACCATCGCGTTTTTCTCGTCGAAAATCTGCTGTGCCAGCTCCTGCTTTCCGAGAAGTTCGCCGTACAGCTTTATCCACTCCAGTCTGCCGAGCGGGTGTGCTTCGTAGCTTGAACGCTCCACCATTACGGGGATTCCGAGTGCCTCCAGCTTCTCCTTGATTTCGGGGCTGTGCGTTATCATCTGCGACTCCAGTGCCAGACCGCAGTCCGCCGACGCAATATACTCGTAATCGGGAGCACTGTACTTGCCGACATATACGATTTTTTCGCTGCCAAGAAGCTCTTGCATATAGTCAAGGCTCCAGTCGCTCGCTTTCGTGGAGGTCATAGCAACGCTTTCCATACAGTCGAGTTCGTGGAAAAAATCCATTGACGATGATGCCGCCGAGTAGATATTTTCCACAGGTCGGTAAATCACTGTAGCGTCCGCGAAATTTTTCGGAATTTCCGTTCCCTTATCCGCGACAACAAAACGGTCGCTTTCGCCTATTGTAACCAGCGAGATACCGTTGGGATAACGCTTAATGGAAAACTCCTGTGCATACAGGAGTTCCACACTTTGGCTCTGGTCAATTTGCTCAATTGGCTCACTCTGCTCCGTAGTCGAAGAAATTTCCGTCTGCGGAGCACACGCAGCAAAAGAAAGTAAAACAGCACAGCTAAGTGCTGCAGACAATAAAAATCGCTTCATCTTTTGACTATTGTTTTAGAATCGAAATACATCGTGTACTCAATCTCGTGAGGATTGCCCATTGCTGTTGTGTTTGCAATAACGGGCATATGATAATCAAAACGTACAAGAGTAAAGAATTGTGAATTGCCCTCGTCATTATCCTTTGGGATCTCTATACCGTTTATTTTAATGTAAGTGTAATTTGAACTGCTGAACTCTATCGTAACATAAGCGTTTCCCTCAAACACTTCCATCTCAGCGGGAGATTTAACCTTCGTTTTACCGGAACCGCCCTCAAGAGTTACATCAACGTAATACTTGCCGTCTTTTAGCCCAAGTTCGCTTGCGGATACTGGTTTTTCCTCTGCGGGAGTATCAGGCTCGGAATTGGTGGTTGATTCGGTAGATGTGCTTGATTCGACAGAAGCATCTGACGAATCAACAGAAGATTCGGGGGTGCTGCTCTCCTGTGTCGTGTCGGACTGGCTCGACTGCCCAGATTGAGCGGAATTCTCCGCATTGTTGCAGCCTGCAAGCATGGTCATTGCCGCAAAAATTGCAGCAACAGTAAGTAGAGTTTTCTTTTTCATCTTTCTTCCTCCAAAAAGTAATTTCAGAATGGTAAATCAGATGAGATATGATACAAAAAATGCCTCCTGTTCCAATCACAGAAAGCACGACAAACAAGACCCCGCCCGAAAGCGGCGTCCAAGTACGTACGATCAATACCTCGTGATCCGGAATTGTAATTCCTGTACAGACATACGGCAGGTTTCCTGACTTAAAGATCATCATGTAGGGCAACCTTCCCAGCCTTTCAGCCAGTGGCAAACAGCCGCACACTCCCTTAATACAGTGACGAGATCGTGCAGGACTTACACCTGCTTCCCTTTTACCCTCCAGCCACAAAAATGTGTGGAGGCACCGCATATCACTTATTCAATTTGTACTCATGAATACCAATGATTATAATATCACAATTCCCACAAGTTTTCAAGCAGTTTTTTCCAAAATCATCATTTTCACCAAAAGACGCTTGTGAGGAGATTTTTTCTTGTGAAGAATTTCACCCGATTTATCTTTGTGACGCCGTGATAACAAAAATCGGGTTTTCGGCGGAGAACATCGTGTGGCTGCCAAGCCGCTTTGTGCGGGTAACTGCAATCTGTACAATCTGCGGGGAAATACCGTGCCTGTCGAACGCAGAAGCCGCTTCGTTAAGCGTTTCGAGGGATACGGCGGTAACCGCAACAGCCGCCTTTGGATTGCGGGAATACACCTCGTCCAGCACAGCCCCGATTTGCCCGCTTGCCCCACCGACAAACACGCTGTCGGGTGCGGGAAGTTCGGCAAGCACTTCGGGGATATTTCCCGAAACGGCACAGATATTGTCGCAGCGGAATTTCATTGCGTTCGATTTGGTGAGCGATACCGCTTCCTCGCTCTTGTCAACAGAATACACCGTGCCGTCACAGCAGGCAAGTGCCATTTCGATGGAAACAGAGCCAGTGCCGCAGCCCAAATCCCAGCACACTCCTTTTTCGGGGATTTGCAATTTCGAAATGACAACGCTCCGCACCTCGGATTTAGTCATGGGGACATTGCCGCGTGTGAATTCCTCGTCCGAGATGCCGATACGCACCCCTTGTTCGTGCGAATGGTTCTCCGTCACCAGCACGCACAGCCCCGAAACGTCCGTTTCACAGAACTCACTCGCCTTTCCCCGCATTATCCGCTCGTTGGGATATGCAAGGTCGCTGCCCACGAATACGTCCACCTCACCCAAACCGTACTCGCAAAGCCTCCGACATACCGCAGCGGGAGTATTATCGCCACCAAGCAGGAAGAAGCAATATTGATTTCGTGCAACCGCTCTTGCGATATTCGCGGTGTTCCCGTGGAGATTTACAATTTTCATATCCTGCCACGGCTTATCAATTTTTGCTGAAAAGTAGGACAATGACGACACCCCACATATCACATCGGCAGGCTTCCCACACTCGTTTAGTAGTTTTGTCAGCCGCTCCGTGCCGCTGAAAAAACCGCTGTCGCCCGACATCAGAACGCAGATTTCCGCCTCGGAATTCTCGCCGATAATACGCAGAATTTCCTCCGCACGATACTCCGAAATCATCTTCTTTCCGAGTGCCTTAAACGGCTTTAGCATACGCTCCGCACCGATAAGCACTTCCGCACGCTCAATTGCAGTCCTTGCTTCGGCGGTGATGGTTGCCGCACCGTCCATTCCTATTCCCGCTATCGTTATCTTTCCCATAGTCGCTCCTTTATGAGAATTTTCTTCATTTCTTCCACGCTTATTCCGCTTTCTTCCGGTCGTAGAATTGTGAGAAGCTCTATTCCGCAAAGTCGGGCGGCTTCGCACTTTTCGGGGTATCCTCCCGCACTGCCACTCTCTTTTGTAACAAGTATTTCTGCACCTGTCGCACGGATTTGTACGACATTCTGTTCCACTGAAAACGGGCCTTTTTCTATGATGAGATTCTCTCTGCGAAAGCCAAGCGAAACGCATTGTTCCTCTATTCCCTCGGCGGGGAGAACTCGCACAAACAGCCGCTCGGCGAAGTTTCGCACTCCTGTAAATACTGCAAGTTCCTTGCTGCCTGTTGTAATCAGAACCCGCTTTTCGCTCTCGTTGAGGAACTCCGCAGCCGCCGAAATGTCCTTGCACACCCGCCCCGAAATCTCCCCGCTTTCCTCACGGAGAACGCGGTAATATGGGACTTTCAGGCTCTCGCAAGCCGCCTTGATATTCGCAGTCGCCACTCGTGCATACGGGTGGGTAGAGTCAACAACAAGTCGAAAATCGTGTTCTTTGATAAACGCAGAAATCTGCCCCTCGTCCATCTTTCCCGCAGAGTACTCCACCTCGTTCGGGAGCAGGCTTGCCCCAAATTCGGTGGTAACGCTCACCAATGCGGGAATACCATTCGCCGCACAGTATTCCGCGAGAATACGCCCCTCGGTTGTCCCACCGAAAATCAGAATTTCAGACATTTTTATAGCCCCTCGGAGTAACCATTTTCCCATTGATGTTCCGTGTTTCGCTGTTGCCGATAAATACGGTGGTGAACATATCCACAGTCATTTCCCGAAGCTCGGAAAGAGTTGTAACACCGCTTTCCTCGCCCTCTCTGCCGATATTTTTTACCCAGCCGCAAACGGTTTCCGCACTTCGGTATTCCAGAATAATGTCGCACGCACGAGAAAGATAATCCGCACGTTTTTTGGAAGACGGGTTGTATACCGCAATCGTAAAATCCGCTTCGGCTGCACATTTCAGCCGCTTTTCAATCTTCTCCAATGGAGTCAGCAAATCCGAAAGACTTATCACCGCAAAATCGTGCGTCAGCGGAGCACCAAGCACCGCACCGCCCGACAGTGCCGCGGTCACTCCCGCAACAACTTCGATTTCTACTCTCGGGTACTCTCCCGCAAGTTCCAAAGCCAGTCCCGCCATTCCATACACGCCACAGTCGCCACTGCAAACAAGCGAAACGGTGTTCTCCCCCGCTAGTTCCAACGCCGCACGCACTCGGTCTACCTCCTGTCGCATTGGCGTCTGGACATACTGCTTATCGGGAAACATCGGCTTCAACAAGTCATTGTAAACGGTGTAGCCCACAACTATCCCGCTTCGGGAAATTGCGTTTTGTGCCTGTATCGTCATTCCCTCCGCACTTCCGGGGCCTATTCCGACTATGTATAACATCAGAAAATCTCCTTTTCAAAATCTAGTTCAACCGGCAATTCCGCTACCGCAACCGTCACGCCATTTTCGGCACACTTTCGGAGAATAAGCTCCCCGCCCGCCATAACCGCACTTCGCTCGCATACGTTGTCAACGCCCGTGACGCTGCTGACAAATGCAGAAGCCGTGAACTCTCCCTGCACTCCGCTCAATTCCTCCGCAGAGAATGTCCGAAGCTCCACACCAAGGGATTTGCAAAAATCCAGCAGCCCGCCCTCGTCTTTTTTGAGGTCGATACTTGCCACCTCGCACACTCTACGAAAATCTATTTCAGCTGTGGAAAGTATTCTCCCCACAAATTCCGAAATTGTCCCGCAGTCCGTTCCCTTTTTGCAGCCTATTCCAAGTACGATATTTCGGGGGATAAGGTTGAGAGTAAGCGTAAAGGGCTTCTTTGCCGAAGTGGAAATGCAGATGCCTTTGTCTGCGTTCTCACAAAAAATCGCAGGCTTATTTTTACACGCAAAATCGCTGTGCAAAGCGACATTCTCGCCGTTTGTAAGTGCCGCCGCAATCTCTTTTGCGGCATTCATATCCGTTATCAACAGGTTATTTGCCGCCGCAAAACTGTCGGGCGAAAAGATGCCGCCAATATCTGTCGAAGTGGTAATCACAGGCTGTGCGGAGATAGCCTCTGCCACGATTTCGGCAAGCCGATTTGCACCGCCAAGGTGTCCCGACAACAGCGAAATCGCGAATCTTCTCATATCGTCCACAACGACCACCGCGGGGTCAGCAGCCTTGCTTTTCACGAGGGGAGCCGTCACCCGCACCGCAACCCCGCAGGCACAAATAAATACAAGTGCGTCATTTGTAGGGAAAAGCTGCTCAACGAGTTCCCCCATTTTGTCGAACGATTTTGCACCACTATCGCAGTGCTTGTAAAAGCAGTACCGTGAAACACTGTGACCTGTGAGGAACGCGGCGATTTTCTCGGAAATCACACGTCCTTTCTCCGTCACGGAAATTACCGCTATTCTCATACAGTCGCCTTTCTGTAACCCGTTTCAAAACTTGCGTCATAGAGTTTCGAAAGCTCGTAATCGCTCCCAAGAAAATGCCCGACAGTAATAAGTGCGGTGCGGGAAATTCCGTTATCAGCAGCGGTTTTTGCTAACTCTGATACCGTGCAGCGGCAGACTTTTTCGTCCTTCCATGTTGCCTTGTAAACAATTGCCGCGGGTGTTTCTGGAGAATATCCGCCCGCAATCAGCCGCTCCGAAAGTTCTTCCAGCATTCCCGTGCTGAGGAAAATCACCATCGTTGCCCCGTGTGCCGCAAATGACTCGATACTCTCACGCTCGGGAACAGCAGTCCGTCCCGCCATTCGCGTGATGATAACGCTCTGCGAAACCGCAGGCAGCGTGTACTCCGCTTTGAGAGCCGCAGCCGCTCCGCAAAAGCTGCTTACTCCGGGGCACACCGCATACTCGATTCCAAGAGCGTCCAGCCTATCCATCTGCTCACGAATTGCACCGTACAAGCACGGGTCGCCCGTGTGTAGACGCACCGTGTGCTTGCCCTCGTTTTCCGCACATTCGATTACGGAAATCACCTCGTCCAAAGTCATCTTCGCACTGTTGTAAATTTCGCAGTCCTCTTGTGCATAGCCGAGAAGTTCGGGATTTACCAGCGACCCCGCATAAATAATAACGTCCGCACTCTCCAAAAGCTTCATTCCACGTACGGTGATTAAATCCACCGCACCGCTACCCGCACCTACAAAATCAACCATTGTATTCCTCCGATATTCTACGCAAAACCTCATCGCAGTCCGGCGTTCTCACAAGCACTCCATACTTGTCGGAGAACATCAAAGCCGCAATTATGACGCTGTTTTTCACCTTTGCGTTGAGATAATTCTGCGACCTTTTTCCGAGAATTTCAAGCACCTCGCTGAGCTTTCCGGTTTCACTCAAAATCGCGATTGCCGCGTCCACAGTTGCACAGTCGGGGAGAGTTTTCAGCACATCGCTGTCCACTCCCGCCAGCACTCCGCAGGTGACAAGCACGTCCATTCTCCCGTCTGCCTGTGCGGAATGGGTATTCATAATCCCCGCACCCAACTTCACCAGTTTTCCGATATGACCGACTATAAGCACACTCTCAAAGCCGTTTTCCAAAGCCGATTCAATAGCTTCTCCGATAAAGTTTGAACACTTGACGCTTTTATCGAGAGCGTAAGGGAGTTCTCTTCTCAGAAAATCTGCACTGTAATTGCCTAACGACAATAGCAGATTTCTGCAACCCTCCGCACGCCGCATTTTCTGCTCCAGACGAATGGTTTCGACCAGTGCCGCACTGCTCATCGGCTCAACAATTCCGCTTGTGCCGATAATCGAAATTCCGCCCTCTATCCCCATTCGGGGATTGTAGGTTTTCCGTGCAATCTCCTCACCGTTCGGCACGGATACCACAACGCGAAAGCCCCCGCCATAGCCGCATTCCTCGGCTACTTCGTTCACCGCTGCCATTATCATCTTTCGGGGAACGGAGTTTATCGCCGCAACACATCTGGGCTGATTCAGTCCGTCTTTCGTAACTATTCCAATGCCCTCTCCACCGACTATTTCAACGCCCGCAGCACACAATTCCACCCGTGCAAATACCGTAATTCCGTCCGTGATATCGGGGTCGTCGCCACTGTCCTTGCAAATCCCGCAGTAAGCATAATCCGTGCCAAATTCGGGGTTTACGGTATCGAGTTCCAATGCAATCCCCTTTGGAGTAACAAGCGAAACGTGCGTACACTCCCGCTGTTTCAGCAGCATAATCGCCGCCGCCTTTGCCGCAGCCGCCGCACAGGAGCCTGTCGTATATCCGCACCGCAATTTTTCCGTGCCTCTTTGAATATATTCTTCCAACATAATTTCACCTAAAAACGTCCGCCAATCACAGAAATCAGACAGCACCTTAATAATTCAATGATAGCACAACTCCCACGAAATGTCAATACAAAAAAACGGATACGCACCTTAGTTCAGTGCATATCCGATTTCCTTTTTTATAAGATTAATGGGAGTTTTCCCCTCTGTAAATCTGTTGATATTCTCAACGCAAATCTCGGCTATCTTACGTTCAATCAATGCCGAATGCTTGAAAGATTTTCCCGAAATATGCGGCGTTACAAACACATTCGGCAAGCCCCACAGCGGCGAATTTTCGGGCAGCGGTTCTTCATTGAAAACATCAAGGACTGCCCCAGCCAAATGCCCATTCGCAATTGCAGCAGCAAGTGCGTTTTCGTCAATCAGCGAGCCGCGTCCGACGTTTACCAGCAACGCGTTCTGCTTTATCGCAGCGATTCTATCCTTGTTGAGAAGATTTCGTGTAAGCGGGGTTTCCGGCAGACAGCAGATTATCAGGTCAGCCAGTGCAAGCTGTTCCTCCAGTCGCTCCATTCCGTACACCTCATCGAAGAACTCCGTTTCGTGCGGGTTCTTCCGTATTCCGACCACTTCGGCACCGAATGCTTGCAGCTTTTTCGCCGTAAGAGAGCCGATATTCCCGCAGCCGAGAATGAGTGCCCGCTCCCCGTAAATCGTTCGTTCCGAGCCGAGGTCTTGCCACTTCTTTTCTTTCTGCAAGTCCCGATACCCGAAGAATTTCCGATAAACCGACAGCACCGCACCGAGGATATATTCCGAAATCACCTCGCCGAACGCACCCGTAACATTTGCGACAACCACACCATCGGGGACGCTTCCCTCGCGGCAGTATTTCTCCGCTCCCGCAAAGCAAATCTGGAGAAATTTCAGATTCGGGAACTCCGCTCCGCTCGGCAAATCTCCGACAAAAATTTCCGCATCCTTTGGGTTTTCGCAAAGTTCGCAGCCATTGATTGAACTCAACAGAAATTCTCTGTTCTCAGAAGAAAAAGGTGCTTCAATATATAGTTTCATACACTGCCCTCACGCCTTAACCGCAATTCTGTTTCTCTTCGGCTTCTGCATTCTTCTGACAACGCAGGAGAGCGTGAAATTCACTGCGAAATACAGCACACACGCCAGTCCGCACAACACGAAAACATCGGACACATTCTGTGTCGAAAAACCCGTGTATCTCGGCGAAATCTGAATGAGTTGGAATGTTCTTCCCATCAGCTCCGCAATTGCAATATTCGCGATATACGAAGTATCCTTAACCGTTGTGATAACCTGACTTAGCAGTGTTGGAACGATATTTTTGAACGTCTGCGGAATAATGATGAAAAGCAGCGTCTGCGGAAGATTGAAGCCCTGTGAATACGCCGCTTCAAACTGTCCCTTGGGAATGGAATTCAAGCCGCCGCGTACAATCTCCGCGATAACCGACGAAGTGAAAAGCACAAGTGCAATTATACCCTTGATAAGCACCGCCATCTCAGTTCTCGAAAGCTGGAAAAGCTGCGTGAATTTTGACGGCAATTCAACAGACGGAAAGAACACCAAACCAATGAAAATCCACAGCATAAGCGGGGTATTTCTGAACACCTCAATATACGCAATCGAGATGAACTTAAAAATCTTCGTCCAGCCCCTGTTGCAGTAATTTCTCACCAAAGCCAGCACTGTGCCGATTATGATACCGAGAACAACCGCGAAGAATGCTATAGCCACGGTAAACCCAAGTCCTTTTAAGATATACAACAGCACGCTGCCGTTGGTTATCATTTTAAGGCTGCCCATTAAAGCTTCCATTGTTCTCGCCTCCTTTGTTCTTGATTATCATATCGAGTTCCGCGTCGGAAATGTCGTCCGCTTTTTTACGAACCTTAACGGTGCCTACATCGCGTGCCTTGAGTTTCTTCTCCCAGTGAGATGCAAGCATCGACAGCGGGAAACAAATCACAAAGAAGATAACGCCGCCGATTATGTAGCCCTGACCTGCCGCCGAACCTGTTCCTTCGCCTACGGCAAATGCATTCGTGCGGGAAATCAGATCCACCGCACCGCCCGCAAGGAACATACAGGACGTATTCTTGATAAGGTTCACCACCTGATTCACCATCGGCGGGAGGATAATCTTGATTGTCTGCGGGAGTACGATGTAGAACATCGCCGAAATATGAGCGAATCCCTGAGAATATGCCGCCTCCAGCTGTCCTTTCGGGACTGCCTCAATTCCCGCTCTGATTACCTCGGAAATATACGCACCATGGTAAATTCCAAGTGCGATAATTCCGCATAACAGTGCGGAAAATCCCGACACTCCCGAGAAGATAACCGCGTAAAACAAAAACAGTGCCTGAAGCATAAGCGGAGTGTTCTGCACGAACTCAACGTAAACACGGGCAATCACCCGAGGAAGCCTTGAACGGCTTGTAGACATCAGTCCGAAAATCACACCCAGCACCAGTGCAATCATCAATCCGAACAGTGCCATCATAAGCGTTGACAATGCACCGTCAATGAATGTCTGGCGATGTATCCAGACAAGCTCCCATTTTTCCGCATCAAACATATTCTCAACTCCCTAGCAATAGTATTCGGCGGCAGCCCTTGACTGCCGCCGAACTTTATTTAATCGAATTAGTCAAGACCAAACTGCTTAACCAGTGCGTCGATTGTGCCGTCATTCTTCCACTTAACGATAAGTTCATCAATCTTTGCGGAGAGCTCCGAATCCTTCTTGGTTGCTACGCCGTAATCCTGCGGAGCAAATGTATCGGTGATGTAATCGCGGTCATCGGTCTTGTACGCTGCAAGAATGGACTTATCTACGCAGAATGCGTCAACCGTGCCTGCTGCCATCGCATTGGAAATTGCGGGATAATCGCCGAACTGCTCGAACTTTGTGCCGTTCTGTTCAAACGAGGAAATATCGAAATCCTTCGAGCTGTCGGGAACCTTGTAGTCGCCGAGCAAGCCCTTTTCGCTCATTGCCTTTGCGAGGTTGTACGCGGAGTTGGAACCGGTGGATACACCAATCTTCTTGCCAACCAGACCGCTCAAATCGGTGATATTGTCAGCCTTTTCAACGAGAACGGTTACCGCATCGGTGAAGTACGGAGTGGAGAAATCCCAGCTCTTTTTACGCTCTTCGGTGATGGTGAATGTCGCGAGAACACAGTCCAGACTTCCCGAATCGAGCAGCTCTGTTCTTGTTGCCGCCGTTACTGCGGTGAACTCAACTCCGTCATAGCCCAGCTCCTCGGAGAGCTTCTTTGCAAGCTCAATCTCAAGTCCCTGATATTCGTTTGTAACGGTATCCTTAAAACCAAATCCGATTACATCGCTCTTTACACCGACCTTAAGCGGCTCTTTCTTTCCCGAACCGGAACAGCCTGCACAGCAGAGCGTCATCAAAGCGGCAGCCGCTGCTGCCAGAATTCTCTTCATTTTCATAGTAAATTACCTCTCTTGTTCTAAATTTGTATTTCTGTATAAATAAACCGCCTCAGCGGATTATCTTACTTAAAAACGCCTTAGTACGCTCATTAGACGGGTTTGTGAAGAAATGCTCGGGAGTGCCCTCCTCGAGAATCTGTCCGCCGTCCACGAAAATAATTCTGTCGGCGACTTCCCTTGCAAATCCCATTTCGTGGGTTACAACCACCATCGTGAAGTTCTTTTCGTGTGATAATTCAATCATGACATCAAGTACTTCCTGCACCATCTCGGGGTCGAGTGCCGAAGTAGGCTCATCAAAGAAGATAACACGATTTTGCATAGTCAGTGCCCTTGCAATTGCAATTCTCTGCTGCTGACCGCCCGACAAAGTAGTCGGATAAACGTGTGCTTTTTCCTCCAGACCCACCCTTTTCAGATAGGTCATTGCAATGTCCTCCGCCTCTTTTCTGGGGACTTTTTTCAGCTTTATCGGTGCCAATGTAAGGTTATCAAGAACGGTTAAATGCGGGTACAAATTAAACTGCTGGAACACCATCGAGGAGTGGATTTTGTTGATGAACGCACGCCGCTTTCGGCTCAATTGATGGTTATGTACAAACACTTTTCCCGATGTCGGCTCTTCCAGATAATTCATGCAGCGAATAAGCGTGGACTTACCCGAACCCGACGGGCCGATTATTACCAGCTTCTCACCCTCGGCTACATGAAGATTGATACCCTTGAGTACTTCCAAATCACCGAAGCTCTTATGAACATCTTCCAGTCTTATCATGTTTTCACCCTCTAGCTTTCTCTCACTTTCTGGTTATATTTTAACACTAATTTTGCAAGTTGTCAATAGAAATCTTGCAAAAATTTTGTAATTTATTCCATTTCTGCATTTTTTACATAATTGCTTGCGAGAGTTTGAGATTATTTGTGCATTTTCAAAAATTTTGGCAGTAATAACGGCTCAAATCCGGACTTTACCGCCTTCACCACGCTGTTGACATTGTTGTCCGTAGGTATATCGTCCTCGGAACGAGCACCGACAGTGATTGTTTGTTCGGCTTCCAAGCTGCCTTGAAGATATTGCCGCATATTCTCGCGGCAGGCATTCTTATTGAAGATTTTGATGTAGCTGTAACCGGGATAATCGTAAGACGGATAACAGAGGATTTTCAGTTTCCCGCCGTATCCTTGTTCCGCCAGCAAGTCGCGGAATTTCTCAATCTTCTCCGTTTCATCAAGCATCATCAGATAGATTACGCCGTCATCGGGATTAGGCTCGCGGTGCATATAGTTTCTGTATGGAGAACGCCGCAGGTCTTGGTACAGCTTCTGTTCGGCGGGATTTTCCAGCTTGTCGTGATATATTATGAGAATTCCGTCACAAAGTGCGTTAATAAAGCAGTTTATCCTATTTTCAGCAAACAGGTCACGCAATTCTTTCACGGTATCATTCGATATAATATATGCCTTGAGATACTTTTTCTCGTTGATATCATACAAAGCCGCACCGTCCATCACAATTACAGGAAGATTTATACGCACGCCCTCCAGCGGCTTCATCAGCGAAGCGGGAGTCCGCATGGTGGCGATTGTAAGTTTCAGTCCCTCGTCCAACATCCGATTCATTTCGACTTTGGAGAACGGCGTCAAAAGCTCACTCTCGGGCGTAAGCATATCGTCCAGTTCCGCAATAAATAGGGTATTCTTGTCCTTGCGGCGTGGGAATCTCAGCGAATTCAGCACAAGAGCAATCGCAATACCGATAAACGTATCCAACACACGGTCCAGCACGAAGATAAATGGGTTAGCGTCCGTAATATGATTTACTGTGATACTCAAAAACACCACACAAGAAAAATATGCGGTATTCTCTTTATGAAGAAGCAGCGTCACATAAATCACCGGAATAATCATCAAAGCCGTCAGTATATACCCCGCAATTGAGTTGTAGATATTGAACGCATACAGTTCAAGGAGGATACAAACCAAACCGAACACCGCACCCACAAGCGTTCCCGTTGTGCGTTGTACTGCCATTGACAATGTTGCACCCGTATACGGCTGAATACATTGCAGGACAGCAAGCATAGAGTAAAACGGTATTCCCTGTTTTCCACGAAGTAAGTACACCACGTAGCACAGAAAAACTCCAATCATGGATTTCAGAATTCTTTTCCCTATAGCAGGCAGTTTCTTTTTCATATAATCACCCCAAAAGAAATAGGGCGTCCCTATACGGAACGCCCTTGTTCGTTTTTTACTATTATATCCCGATTTTGGGGAATTGTCAAGTGCTTTTTGAGAAAACCCTTGCAAATTGCGGCAAAATCAGCTATAATTAAATAAGAATATTAATCGGGAGGAACTATTATGCCCTTTGAAATAGTACGCAACGACATCACAAATATGCAGGTGGACGCAATTGTGAACACCGCCAATCCCCGCCCCGTTATAGGCAGCGGAGTTGACACGGGAATCCATGCAAAAGCGGGTGAAAAACTGCTCGAAGCCCGTAAAGAAATCGGCGATATTCCACGCGGAAAAGCCGCCGTTACGCCCGCATTTAACCTTGACGCGAAATACGTTATCCACACCGTCGGCCCTTCTTGGAAAGGCGGCTCGAAAGGCGAAGAAAATCTCCTTGCCGACTGCTACAAAAACTCCCTTAAACTCGCACTCGAAAATGGTTGTAATTCGATAGCGTTCCCGCTGATATCTACGGGGAATTACGGCTTTCCAAAGCCGCTTGCCCTGCAAATAGCTGTTCGGGAAATCAGTGCGTTTCTTATTGAAAACGAAATGCAGATTTACCTTGTGGTTTTCGGAAAAGAGGAATTCGCCCTCTCGGAAAAACTATTTAAATCTGTAAGCAGTTACATTGACGAGAACTACATACGCAGCAAAACGCTTGACGAGTATTCCACGCCATACCGCCTTGGCTCGCCCACTGCATCAATTTCTGCGAAAAGCGAATCGACACGCAGAAAACTCTTCTCGGACGGCATATTCCGCAAAAATTCAAGCCGTGTCGCAGAGGATATGGAGTGTTCCGAGGAATCCGTTCTGCTCGAGTGTGCGTCAACACATCTTCCCACCAATACCAACGATTGGGACAAGCTGCTGAAAGGTCTGGACGCAGGATTTTCCGAAACGCTTCTCCGCCTGATTGACCGCACGGGCAAGAAAGACTCGGAAATCTACAAAAAGGCGAACGTGGACAGAAAACTGTTCTCTAAAATCCGCAACAATATGGACTACAAGCCCTCGAAGCCCACCGCACTCGCTTTTGCGTTCGCTCTCGAACTCGACCTGCAGGAAACCAAGGATTTTATCGCTCGTGCGGGATATGCACTCTCCCACAGCAGCAAGTTTGACGTAATAGTCGAGTATTTCCTCGTGAATAAAAACTACGATATCTACGAATTGAACGAAGTATTATTCGCATTTGACCAGCCGTTGCTGGGACAATAAAAAACCCCCGAAATATTCGGGGCTTAATTTGTCGCCTGTCAAGCGACCATTTTACCTCCCCTTTGTTGTATAATAAAATCACAAGATAAAACACAACTACACAGGAGGTAATTACAATGACAGAAATCGTATTTATTTTAGACCGCAGCGGCTCAATGTCAGGGCTGGAAGCCGACACAATCGGCGGCTTTAATTCAATGCTGGAAAAGCAGCGTAAGGAGGACGGCGAAGCATATATCTCCACCGTGCTTTTTGATAACGAAATTGACGTTATCCACGACCGCCTGAATCTTAAAGACGTTCCCAATCTAACCGACAAGGAATACTTCGTTCGCGGCTGTACCGCACTGCTTGACGCAGTCGGCGGAGCAATCAAACACATCGGCAATATCCACAAGTACGCACGAAAGGAAGATATCCCCGACAAAACGCTGTTCATTATCACAACGGACGGCATGGAAAACGCAAGCCGTCACTACACCTACGAAAAAGTCCGTGCTATGATTGAACGCCAGAAAGAGCGTTACGGCTGGGAGTTTCTCTTCCTAGGTGCGAATATCGACGCCGTTGCAGAAGCCGCACGTTTCGGAATTGACAAGTCCCGTGCCGCGAACTACCGGTGCGACAGCGAAGGCACAGCCCTCAATTTTGAGGTACTCAGCGAATCCATTTCATGTATGAGAAGCTGTTCCGCATCGATTCCCAACGATTGGAAGAACAAGATTGAAGAAGATTTCAATAAGAGAGGTGCAAAAAGATGATTGGTGCAATTTTAGGCGATATTATCGGCAGTCCCTACGAGTTCGACAGGGGTGATAAGACTAAGGATTTTCCGCTGTTCTCCGAGCGGTCGCATTTTACTGATGATACGGTGATGACTATCGCAGTGGCAGCCGCGTTTCTGGACTGTACGGACAGCGATTCTGACGATACCATTCGCCAAAAACTCGCGAAGAATATGCGATTATTCGGGCATATCTTCCCGCGTGCAGGTTACGGTGGAATGTTCCGCAAGTGGCTGAGTTACGAGAATCTTGGGGCATACGGAAGCTACGGAAACGGCTCTGCAATGCGGGTGTCCTCGGCTGCTTGGCTGTTTGACGATATAGAATCAGTCCGTCATGCGGCGAAACTCTCCGCGGAAGTTACCCACAACCACCCCGAGGGAATCAAGGGTGCAGAAGCGACGGCTGCCGCAATTTTTCTCGCACGAACAGGTCACGACAAATCGGAAATCAAGGAGTACATCGAGCGAGAATTCGGCTACAAACTCAACCGTACCTGTGACGAAATCCGTCCGCACTACCACCATGTAGAAACGTGTCAGGGAACTGTTCCCGAAGCTATCACAGCATTCCTCGAGGGAGAAGATTTCGAGGACGTAATCCGAACCGCTGTGTCGCTCGGTGGCGACTGCGATACGCTCACCGCAATCGCAGGCAGCATCGCCGAGGGCTTTTACGGTGTTCCCGAAAATCTCAAAAAGGAGTGCCGAACCCGCCTTCCCGAACCCTTGCTGAATATCCTCAATAAGTTTGAGAAGAGAATTTCTGCAAACACATAAATTATGCCGTCTTGTAAAACACAAGGCGGCTCAGTTTGTCGAAAAAGTCTTTTTTCTGCGAGAGGCACCCCCACCCCCAACCCCCTCCCCCGAAGGGGGAGGGGGCTATTTTTCTTATTCCGTGGGGGTGCTAACGCACCCCCACTCCCCCGTTCTGGGGGCAAGCCCCCAGCCCCCCAAAGGTTTTTCGACAGACTGTGCCGTCTTGTAAAACACAAGGCGGCTGTTTATGTATTATAATAGGTTTATCAACGCATAAGTCACAACCGGTGTGGTTGCTATGCTAAGTATCGTAGTCAGCAGAACGACATTCGCGGAAAGCTCCTGCTCGCACTCGTGGAGTTCCGCGAGCGACTCTATTACCGCACCCGACGGAGCCGCTGCCAGCACCACAATCGTGGCTTTGAGAGTATCATCAAAGAACGGAATCCACCTCACGCACAAATATGCGAAAATCGGAAACGCAACAAGTTTCAGCAGGCAAGTCGCATACACAAACGGACGGGTAAACAGGGATTTGAGTTTTGCAGCGGACAGCCTCATTCCCAGAATAAACATACACATCGGCGTTACCATTTTTGCGAGAACGCCAATCGAACTCTCAGCAATATCCGGCAGCTGCACGTTGAAGAAAAACAACGGAAGTGCCGCCAATATCGACAGCGTTGTGGGATTTAGGACTGCACTTTTCAGCGAAACATATTTCTTATCGTTGGTGATGAGGAACACGCCAATCGTAAAGACAATCAGATTCATCGACATCACGTTAATCGAACTGTAGCACAGCACAATCGGGTCGTCGGGGAACAAGCCGCTCACCACCGGCATTCCAAAGAAGCCCACGTTTCCCAGTACGCCGCCCAGCGTAAGTATACGGTACTTTGCGTCCTTGTATTTTTTGTGGAGAACAAGGTACAGCACCCCGAAAAACAATATCTGAATAAGCAGTGTTGCCACAAAGCACTTCACAATCTTGATTATATTCTCGTGAGAATACTCCAGCTGCAAAAACGAATTTATAATCATCGCGGGGCTAAGCACGAACAGCAGCAGCCCCGACATACTTTTCGCATGGGAAACCGCCGCCTTTTTCGCCCTGCACAGCACAAACCCCATCAGCATATACACAAGCAATACTGCGACATTCGATAAAATCAGTAAAAACAAGTCACCATCTCCTAATCGGTTTTCAAACGATTAGTATTATAACATAGTTAATTCCTTTTGTCAATGGAAAAAGTATGCCAATTTTGCATTGCGAAATGCTATGTAATAATCTTCTTTTCGGTCGAACTTACTCAAATGAATCTCCTTAGTAAGCCCTTTTTGATTTTACACAGATTTTACAAACAACGGATAGCCGTTTTAACACCGCTTCGGTATAATTAGACTGTAACCTGAAGGCAAAACAAAACAACAAGGAGAAATCACTATGAAGAAAATTATTGCATTTATCGCCGCTGCACTTGCGGCAGTATCACTCACCGGCTGTTCGGGAAACAGCGGTGCGGTTTCCACTGATGGTTCTACATCGATGGAGAAGGTAATCGGCTCGCTGGGTGAGGCATTCACCAACGACACGGGAATTGAGTTTACATACAATCCCACCGGCTCGGGTACCGGCATCACCGCAGTTCTCGAGGGAAGATGCGACATCGGACTTTCCAGCCGCGACCTCAAGGACAGCGAAAAGGAATCCGGACTTACCGCAACAGTACTCGCTTATGACGGAATCGCGGTTATTGTAAATCCTGCAAACTCCGTATCCGACCTCAAGCTCGAGGATATCGCGAAAATCTACACCGGCGAAATCACCAACTGGAAAGATATCGGCGGCAATGACGCAGAAATCGTAGTAATCGGACGTGAAGCAGGAAGCGGCACACGTGACGGCTTCGAAAGCATAACCTCCACCAAGGACAAGTGCAAGTACCGCCAGGAACTCACCTCCACAGGTGACGTAATCACTACAGTTTCCAGCAACCCCGACGCAATCGGTTATGCTTCTGTGGCATCTGTTAAGGAAAGCGTAAAGGCACTGACCGTTGGCGGAGTAGCAGCCAATGAGGAAACCATCAAGAACGGCTCTTACGTTATCCAGCGTCCGTTCGTACTGGTAACCAAGGACGGCGTAAAACTCTCCAAGTCTGCACAGAAGTTCTATGACTATGCAATCTCCGAGCAGGCTCGCGAAATCATCGCTTCCGCAGGTGTTGTTCCCGCAAACTAACAGCTGAAATCGGGCGGCGGCTTCTTCCTTCCAAAGCCGCCGCTTTTTGTGTTATGGTGATAAAATGAAAAACAAAGTATTTGAACGAATTATCCACGGCATTTTTCTTGTTCTGGGACTTATTACGGTAGCATCGGTGCTTGTAATCACGGTGTATCTCGTAATTTCCGGAATACCCGCTATCGCCGAAATCGGACTGTTCGATTTTCTGTTCGGTGCAGAGTGGAATTCCACAGCTGCCGAGCCGAAATACGGAATCCTCCCCTTTATCCTCACAAGCGTTTACGGCACGGCGGGAGCAATCCTCGTAGGCACGCCGATTGGCTTTCTCACCGCTGTCTACCTCGCGAAAATCGCTTCTTCAAAAGTGAAGAAAGTAGTTTCCTCCGCAGTTGGACTGCTTGCGGGAATTCCCTCGGTAGTATACGGTCTGGTGGGAATGCTGGTGCTTGTCCCAGCAATCAGAAAACTCTTCAATGTTCCCGATGGAGCAAGCCTTTTGGCTGCGATTATCGTGCTGGCGATTATGGTGCTCCCCTCAATTATAAAAGTATCGCTGAATGCACTTGAAGCAGTACCCCGCGAATACGAAGAAGCCTCTCTCGCTCTCGGTGCAACACCCATCGAAACGTATTTCAGAGTATCCGCACCCGCAGCGAAAAGCGGAATTGCGGCAGCCGTAGTCCTCGGCGTAGGCCGTGCAATCGGCGAAGCAATGGCGGTTATGATGGTATCGGGAAACGCACCGAATATGCCGTCTATTTTCGAGAGCGTGCGATTCCTTACCACCGCAGTGGCAAGCGAGATGTCCTACTCGTCGGGACTGCAGCGACAGGCACTTTTCTCCATAGCACTGGTGCTGTTCCTCTTCATTATGCTGATTAACGCGGTGCTGAATTTCTTCCTCAAACGCGACAAGGAGGGCTGATATGAAAGAAACACTTTCCCCCACAACTACAACCGGAGTTGAGATGGATTATTCCATCTCCCCCTTAACCTCTGCAAAGAAAACAGCTATGAAACGTCAGCTTTCCCCCAAACGCAAAGCTTATGCCTCCATTATGAAGGCACTTATGCTGATATCCGTTACCCTCACCTGCCTTTTGGTGGTGTTCCTCATCGGATATGTTATGGTCAAGGGAATTCCCAATATTTCCTGGGAACTTCTCTCCACAAAGCCCAGCTACTTAAAAGGCACAATCGGAATTCTGCCCGAAATTCTGAATACGCTGTATGTCATTCTGGCAACATTGCTGGTTGTTCTTCCGCTTGGTGCGGGGGCTGCCGTGTATCTTACAGAGTATGCGAAAAACAAACGCGTAGTCGGAATTATCGAATACGCAGCCGAGGCACTCTCGGGTATTCCCTCCATCATCTACGGACTGGTAGGTATGCTGTTCTTCTGCCAGTTTATGAGCATGAAAACCTCGCTTCTTGCAGGCTCTATGACGCTGGTTATCATGAATCTACCCACCGTTATGCGTACTATTCAGGAGAGCCTGAAAACCGTTCCCCAGAGTTATCGTGAGGGTGCGTTCGGGCTTGGTGCGGGAAAATGGCGAGTTATCCGCACGGTTGTACTTCCCGAGTGTATCGACGGCGTTGTAACCGGCTGTATTCTTTCCGTGGGAAGAATTCTCGGAGAATCGGCGGCACTGCTCTTTACCGCAGGATTTGCTCACGCGTTAAACGGCATATTTGAGGGCCTTACAAGCTCGGGTGCTACTCTCACCGTTGCACTTTATGTGTATGCGAAAGAGCAGGGAGAGTTCGGCGTTGCTTTCGCAATCGCGGCAATTCTTATGGTACTTACGCTTCTCATCAACCTTTCCGCCGAGCTTTGCGGAGCCTATTTCAAAAGGAGAAAAAATCAATGAGTATAATCACCGTAGAGGAAATGAATCTCTGGTACACGGCACATCACGCCATCAAAAACGTGAATATAAACATTGAGGAGAACAACATCACCGCTCTAATCGGGCCTTCGGGCTGCGGCAAGTCTACATTCCTCAAAACGCTCAATCGAATGAACGACCTTGTTCCCGGCGTTAAGGTTACGGGAAAAATTTGCTACAACGGTCAGGACATTTTCGACAAGGATTTGGACGTAAACGAACTTCGCCGTGAAATCGGAATGGTGTTCCAGAAACCCAATCCTTTCCCCATGAGCATTTACGACAACATCGCCTACGGTCCCCGCACCCACGGTATCAAGAACAAGGTTCAGCTCGATGAAATCGTTGAGGAATCCCTCAAAGGTGCAGCAATCTGGGACGAAGTGAAAGACAGATTGAAAAAATCCGCACTCGGTCTTTCGGGCGGTCAGCAGCAGCGACTCTGCATTGCAAGGGCACTTGCGGTAAAACCCAAGGTGCTTTTGATGGACGAACCTACCTCCGCACTCGACCCAATTTCAACTTCTCGCATAGAAGAACTTGCAATTGAGTTAAAAAAGAGTTATACTATAGTTATAGTAACCCACAATATGCAGCAGGCGGTGCGAATTTCCGATTATACGGCTTTCTTCCTTCTGGGAGAACTGGTTGAACACGGCAAGTCAGAAGATCTGTTCTCCATGCCCAAGGACAAGAGAACAGAAGACTACATAACGGGGAGGTTCGGATAATGAGAAATCGCTTCGACGAACAGCTTTCGCTGCTTAACAAAAAACTCACCGAAATGGGTGCGATGTGCGAGAAGATTATAGCAATGTCGGCAAAGGCTCTTTTGGACGCAGATGCAGAAATCGCGGAAAACGCAATAAAATTCGGCTCGGATATCGACCGTGCCGAGCGTGAGATTGAGTCCATCTGCCTGAAGCTCCTGCTCCAGCAGCAGCCTGTTGCCAAGGACTTGCGGCAGATTTCAGCAGCCTTGAAAATGATTACCGATATGGAGCGTATCGGCGACCAGGCGGAGGATATTGCAGAGATTATTCCGTTCCTCAACGGACGCACAGGCGACGAATGCCACGATATCCGCAGAATGGCTCAGGCGACCATTAAGATGGTAACCGACAGTATCGAGGCTTACGTAAAGCAGGATATCTCGATTGCCCAAGCGGTCGAAGAGTATGATGATGTGGTAGACGAGTGCTTCGTAAAGGTGAAATCTAACCTCATCAAAATGATTGCCGAAAGCCCCGCCGACAGTGAGTATGCGATGGATTTGCTGATGATAACAAAGTACTTTGAGCGAATCGGCGACCACGCAACAAATATTGCAGAGTGGGTGGAATTCTCCGTAACGGGAAAACATAAGGAGTAAATTATGATTTGGTGTGTTGATGACGATGATGCAATCCGCGATATCGAGGTGTACACTCTCGAAAGCACGGGATTTTCTGCGAGAGGATTTGCGGACGGAGTTTCTATGCTTGAAGCACTGAAAACCGAAAAGCCCGACTTGATTATTCTCGACATTATGCTGCCCGAAAAGGACGGCACAGAGGTCTTACGCGAGATGGTACAAAACCCCGACTGGCGAAAAATACCCGTGATTATGGCGACTGCCAAAGGCACAGAGATGGACAAAATCCAGAATCTCGACCTTGGTGCGGACGATTATCTTGTAAAGCCGTTCGGCGTTATGGAGATGGTATCACGAGTAAAGGCGGTGCTACGCAGATGCGGCGAGCAGCCCGACAATGACGAAATTCTGACAGCAGGCAACATCTCCCTCAACACTAATCAGCACACCGTTACCGTAGACGGCAAAAAAATCGCACTTACGCTCAAGGAATTTGAGCTGCTGCGTCTGTTTATGCAAAAGCCGCAAAAGGTATTCACCCGCGAGGAACTGCTGTCAAAAATCTGGGGCATAGAATTTGCGGGCGAGTCGCGGACTGTTGACGTCCATATCGCCACACTTCGCCAGAAACTCGGTGCAAGCGGCTCTATGATAAAAACAGTAATCGGTGTAGGTTACAGATTGGAGAAACAATGACAGGTAAGATATTTCGCTCGGTGCTTGCGGTTGCAAGCGTTGTGCTG
>JBJESA010000128.1:0-12822 GCA_051882535.1 Oscillospiraceae bacterium | reverse complement strand
AGCTTGTTGAAAAGTATTAGAACAGGCTGGCGAGAAAGGTTCAGATACGAGGAAACGGCACCACGGCTAGGCTTAGTGCCTGCCGTGGTGCCGTTGACGAAGTAAATGTGCCTTTATCGACAGTCTGATGTATTATGTAATTTGATGGAGGTGAGATATCTTTGAATGAAAAACTGAATGCATTGAATGCTCGATATGACGAGATAAGCATGAAATTGTCAGACCCCGCAGTTATTGCGGACAATAAGTTATACCGTGATTTAATGCGTGAGTACAAGAATCTCACCCCTATTATTGAAATGTGGCAGAAGTACAAGACGGCTTCCAAAAATCGCGACGATGCAGCAAACGAACTCTCCAAAGCAGGCGACGATGAAGAGCTTCGCGAACTTGCCCAAACCGAATACGAGGAGAATAAGGAACTGGTCGAACAATACGAAGAAGAACTCAAGGTTCTTCTTTTGCCTCGTGACCCTGACGATGACCGCTCTGTTATAATGGAAATAAGAGCAGGTGCAGGCGGAGAAGAGGCGGCTTTATTCGCGAACTCTATTTTCAGAATGTATTCGATGTTTGCGGCTAAAAACGGCTGGAAGATTGATATTCTTAACAGCAACCCCACCGAGCTGGGCGGATTTCGCGAAATATCTTTTGGAGTTGAGGGCGAGGGAGTTTATGGGCGTCTGAAGTACGAAAGCGGTGTCCACCGTGTTCAACGTGTGCCGGAAACAGAAAGCCAAGGACGTATCCAGACTTCAACAATTACGGTTGCGGTACTTCCCGAAGTTGAAGAAGTTGATGTCAGCATCAATCCCGCAGACCTTACTATTCAGACGTTCCGTTCAAGCGGAGCGGGCGGTCAGCATATAAACAAGACGGAGAGTGCAGTGCGTATTATACACAATCCGACAGGTTTTGTGGTGGAGTGTCAGGAGGAACGTTCCCAAATGAAGAATAAGGATAAGGCGATGAAGATGCTTTACTCCAAACTCTACGAAACAGAAAAGAATGCTCGCGACAGTGCAATTGCCGAGGAACGCCGTGTTCAGGTGGGAACAGGCGACCGCTCCGAGCGTATTCGCACCTACAACTTCCCGCAATCCCGTGTCACAGACCATAGAATAGGGCTTACGCTCTACAAACTCGACAATATGATGAATGGCGACTGCGATGAGATTCTGGACGCACTTCGTCTTGCGGAGAAAATGGAACTCCTTGCTAAAACGGAGAACTGATGATGGGAAACAACGAAAAAGAGCGTCTTGATAAATTCGAGATGATGTTGTCTGCGGTTCAGTTGCAGTACGATGAAAAAACGCAGAAAATGGCTGAACTGAAAAGTGCGGGTAAAGAAAAAACCGCGACTTATCGTCAGCTATTCGGCGAAAAGATTCAACTGGGCAATATGATTTCAATGTACCGTTTTTACGGGCTTATTGAATAAACAAGAGGGTGAAACAATGCTTACGGAGATGAAGTCTTTCAGCGGAGAAAGTGCCGAAGAGGCGGCTGATATTCTCAAGAATGGCGGACTGGTTGCTGTTCCCACAGAAACGGTTTACGGGCTGGCGGCGAATGCACTTGACGAGAATGCTGTTCGAAAGATTTTCGAGGCAAAGGGTCGCCCTCAGGACAATCCGCTGATTGTACATATCAGCGATTTCGAAATGCTGGCTTCGCTGGTAATCGAAGTGCCCGAATTGGCAAAATCGCTTGCCGCGAGATTCTGGCCCGGCCCGCTTACAATGATTTTCAACAAGTCGGATATTATCCCCGATGTAACAAGTGGTGGTTTGTCCACGGTTGCGGTGAGAATGCCCGATAATCAAGCCGCTCGTGAGATTATTCGCAAGTGTGGATTCCCGCTTGCAGCCCCCTCGGCTAACACTTCGGGCAAGCCAAGCCCTACGACTGCGGAACACGTATCAGACGATATGAATGGCAAAATACCGCTTATTATAGACGGTGGGGAATGTTCGGTGGGTTTGGAAAGCACCGTGATTTGCTTTGCAGATGATAAAATTCGTATTCTTCGCCCCGGCGGAATCACACCGGACCAACTATCGGAATTTGCCGAAGTGATTGTGGATAAAGCGGTAACCGCACAGCCAAAAGCAGATGAGCGTGTCTTGTCACCCGGAATGAAATACAAGCATTATTCTCCGAAAGCGGACGTATATATAGTCAATGCACATGGCAGGGAGTTTGAGGAGTATTGCCTGAAAAGGGCTGAATCGGAGCCGCGTCTACTTGCACTGTGTGCTGGTACTGCGACCGGTGAGATATTCCTTGACTACGGAAAAACGTCACAGGAGCAGGCACAGCGTTTGTTCTCGCTGTTGCGAAAAGCGGACGATTTAGGTGCGGAAACCGTGCTTGTTGAAATTCCATCGCGTGAGGGAATGGGACTTGCTGTTTATAACCGATTGCTCAGGTCGGCTGCTTTCCGCATTATAGAAATCGGCGGATAATTCCGCAAATGGGAGTATAATCATGCTTGATTTGCCGAATATTAAAATAATAGGGGTCACAGGAATGAGCGGTGCGGGTAAATCCACCGTCTGCCGCGAAATTTCCAAGTACTGCGGTACTGTGATAGACTGTGACAAGGTAGCTCGTGAGATTGCTGCGAAACGAGATTTCCTCGATGAACTCAAGGAGCGATTCGGAATGGAAGTTCTGAATCCCGACGGCACTCTCAATCGTGTGGAAACAGCACGTATAATCTTCTCTGACAATGAAAAAAAGGAACTCTATAATCGGATAATTTTCAAATATATTGTTTATGAGGTTATTCAGAGAATAAGGGCTGCTAAAGGTATGGTGCTTGTTGACGCACCTACTTTATTTGAGGCGGGGCTGGATATGGTTTGTACCAAGATTGTTAGTGTGATAGCTGATTTTGACGTTTGTGCAAAACGTATTTCGGAACGGGACAATATCTCGTTTGAACGAGCGAAGGCACGGCTCATCTCACAGCACGATGCGGAGTTTTTCAAGAGTCACTCCAACCCTACCATCGAAAATAACGGCACTCAACAAGAACTTATACACCGTGCCAAAGTTTTAGCATTTGAAATAATGGTGAATAATGACACAATATAAAACACATAGAAGAAAAAAGCGAAGCAAGGCTCCCGCTGTGCTTGCCGTCCTGATTATTGTAATGATAGTATTGGGGCTGATTGGGTACTTTGGGTACGGACTGTATCTGGACGCTGCCTATCCGCTGAAATACGAGGAACACGTTGAGCGATACTCAAAAGAATACAATGTCGATAAGTACTTTGTATATGCAGTAATTCGCACGGAGAGCGGTTTCAAGCCCGACGCTGTTTCAGATGTCGGAGCACGTGGACTTATGCAGATTATGGAGGACACTTTCGATTGGGTGAAATTCCGTATGGGTGACGAGAACGCGGTTTACTCCGATATGTTCAATCCACGGACGAATATCCAATATGGCTGTTGGCTGCTCGGATATCTTTACAATGAGTTTGGAAGCATAGAAGTAGCTGCAGCGGCATATCATGCGGGACGCGGTAATGTCAACAAGTGGCTTAAAGACGACAGATATTCGTCTGACGGTATACATCTGGACAAAATCCCGATAAGGGACACCGCACATTATGTTTCCAAGATAACAAGGGCAAGGGACATATATGTTCAACTCTATTCTGAGAAGCGGGAGTAACCGAATCAATTAATCAGTATTTTTTCTTAGAAAGGAATAAACTTATGAAAAGCACAAAGAAAGAAAATACGGCAAAGGAACTTAAGGAGAAACTCTTTAACCAGAAGAAGAACGCATATCTTCGTATGACTGACGAGGAGATTGCAAAGTGTAATGACTTTTGCGAGGGCTACAAGGCTTTCCTTGACGCGGGAAAAACCGAACGTGAGGCTGCGGGATTCATTGAGCGTGCAGCAAAGGAGGCAGGCTTTAAGGAATTCGACAAGTCCAAGAAGTACAAGTTCGGCGACAAGGTGTATACAGTAAACCGTGAGAAGGCTGTTATACTTGCAGTTATCGGCAAGGAGCCTATTGAGAACGGTGTAAATCTTGTCGCTGCACATATCGACTCGCCGCGTCTTGACCTCAAGCAGAATCCGCTCTACGAGAAGGACGAGCTAGGCTATTTCAAGACGCATTACTACGGCGGTATAAAGAAGTACCAGTGGCCGACTATCCCGCTTTCGCTGCACGGCGTTATCGTAAAGACTGATGGCAGCAAGGTTGTGGTAAGAATCGGCGAGGACGAGGGTGACCCCGTATTCTGCGTATCGGATTTGCTCCCGCACCTTGCAACTTCCCAGATGAAGCGTGCAGCAACTGAGATTGTAAAGGGTGAGGAACTCAATATCCTTATTGGCTCTCGTCCTTTCAAAGACGATGAGGCAAGCGAAGCGGTTAAACTCAACATTATGATGCTTCTTAATGAGAAGTATGGTATTGTAGAGAGCGACTTCCTTTCCGCTGAACTCGAAGCTGTTCCCGCATATAAGGCAAGTGATGTCGGATTCGACAGAAGCCTTGTCGGTGGCTATGGTCAGGACGACAGAGTGTGTGCATACACCGAACTTATGGCAATTCTCGGACTAAATAAGCCCAGAAGAACCGCAGTCGCAATTCTCACAGATAAGGAAGAAACCGGCTCGGACGGAAATACCGGTCTGCGTTCTGCATATCTTAAGTATTTTATTGCTGATTTGGCACAGGTGTTCGGAGCAAAGGGCAGAGATGTACTTTCCAAGTCACGCTGCCTGTCGGCTGATGTTAATGCGGCGTATGACCCGACATTCCCCGATGTTTTTGAGAAGAACAACGCTTGCGTACTCAATGGTGGTGTTTGTGTTACGAAGTACACAGGTTCTCGCGGAAAGAGTGGCACTTCCGACGCTTCGGCAGAGTTTGTCGGCGAAGTTCGTGCATTGCTTGATAAGAACAATGTAATCTGGCAGACAGGAGAACTCGGCAAGGTAGATATCGGTGGTGGCGGAACAGTTGCAGCATATATCGCAAATCTCAATGTAGATACAATTGATGTCGGTGTGCCTGTTATGAGTATGCACGCACCTTTTGAGATTACCGCAAAGACCGATGTTTATGCAGCATTCAAGGCGTTCGAGGCATTTATAAACGACTAATTTGCGGACAAACGCACCTTTTCTCCCTATCCCACATATAATGTAGGATAAGGGGGGGAGCGTTATGTCTAGAAAATCCAAGGATATTCTTCACAAACTCGGGATAAAACTGATTGCTTTATCGCTGATTATGGCGGGGCTGGTGTTTTTGACCGATTTGAGTTTGCGGCCTGTTATTGAAACGATGAACAAGCTGAAATGTCATGAGGCAGTTTCTGCTATTCTGAATAACGCCGTTCTTGCGGAGCTTGATAGAGAGGGTACAGACTATTCGCATTTAGTGAATCTGTCTACCAACGAGAGCGGCGAAGTAATCTCGATTGAAAGCAATGTAATGAGTATCAATCGACTCAAAACTGAGATAACCGCAAGGGTAGAACGCGAGATTGAGCGTATTTCGGCGATTGATATCGAAATTCCAATTGGCACACTGCTTGGAATTCAGCTTCTGCACGGTAAGGGCTTTGACGTAGGAATGAGTGTAGAACCGCTTGGAGCGGCAAAAACAACCGTTATCAGTGAATTTAACGAGGCAGGGATAAATCAAACGCTCCACCGAATCGTCATTCAGATTGATGCGGAGGTGGACGCGGTTATTCCGGGGTTTTCTACACGAGTTCCCGTTTCAACTTCGATTGTTGCGGCGGAAACGGTTATCGTAGGACGAGTTCCCGAGGCATATACGCACATTATCACAGACGCGGACGATATTCCGGGCATTATAAACGACTATGGAGCAACACTCCCTTGATTGGAGGTTTAAATGAACATAGAAGAAGCAAAAAAGCGAGTTGAGCAATTGACCGCTCAGCTTGAAAAGGCAAATCACAACTATTACGATTTGGATAACCCCACCCTTGAAGACGACGAGTATGACGCACTTATGCGTGAACTACGTTCTTTAGAGGGGCAGTATCCCGAATTGCTTTCACCGACTTCTCCCTCGCAGAGAGTTGGCGGTTCTGCACAGAGTACATTTGAGAAGGTACAGCACACTGTGCAGATGGGAAGTCTGCAAGACGTGTTTGACGTTTCGGAAGTCAGGGCGTTTGCAGAGCGTATGGTTAAAGAGGGCGTTACAGAATTTACTGTAGAGCCGAAGATTGACGGTCTGTCGGTATCCCTTGAATATCGGGACGGAGTTCTGGTTCGCGGTTCTACTCGCGGAGATGGCTTTGTGGGCGAGGATATAACCGCAAACCTAAAGACCATTCGCACTATTCCGCTGAAGCTCCCCGAGGAAATTCCTTTCCTAGAGGTTCGCGGCGAGGTGTATATGTCGAAAAAGAGTTTCGCTGAACTGTGCGAAATTCAAGAGAAAAACGACGAGCCACTCCCCAAAAATCCCCGAAACGCTGCGGCAGGCTCGCTTCGTCAGAAAGACAGCAAGGTTACGGCAGGCAGAAAGCTGGATATCTTCTGCTTCAATATTCAGCAGGCGAACGGCATTGAGTTTAAGTCGCACTCCGAGTCGCTGAAGAAGATTGAAGACCTCGGTTTTTGCACAATTCCCGACTACAAGATTTGCCACAATACCGATGAAATCATCGCTTGCATTGAGGAGATAGGAAAAAAGCGTCAGTCGCTCCCGTTTGATATTGACGGTGCGGTTGTTAAGGTAAACGACCTTGCACTCCGTGCGGAAATCGGTGCGACTACAAAGGTTCCCAAGTGGGCGGTAGCGTTCAAGTACCCGCCAGAGGAGAAAGAAACCGTGCTTCGTTCCATTGAGGTTAACGTGGGAAGAACAGGTGCACTCACTCCTGTGGCGAATTTCGACCCTGTGCAGTTGGCTGGTACTACGGTTTCCCGTGCAGTTCTTCACAATCAGGATTATATTGCTGATAAGGATATCCGAGTAGGCGACACCATTGTTGTACGCAAGGCGGGCGATATTATTCCCGAGGTTGTGCGTTCGGTAAAACACGCAGACGGTGCAGAGGTTTTCCTTATCCCCGATGTCTGTCCGGTTTGCGGTTCAAAGACAATGCGTGATGAGGACGAGGCGGTTATCCGCTGTCCTAATATCAACTGTCCCGCACAGCTGCTTCGTTCTCTGGAGCATTTTGCATCACGAGGGGCAATGAATATCGAGGGACTTGGCGAAGCGGTTGTGGAACAGCTTGTAAACGCTGATTTGGTGCATACAGTTGCAGATTTGTATACGATTAATGTTCAAGACCTTACGGCTCTGGAGCGTTTCGGAAACAAGTCTGCCGAAAACCTCATCACTAATATCGAGAAGTCGAAGCAAAACGAGCTGGACAAGCTGATTTTCGCGTTGGGAATACGTGGAATCGGTCAGCGAGCGGCTGTATTGCTATGTAAGAAGTTCGGTGATATGGATTCAATACTATCCGCAGAACTTGATGAAATATCGAGTATCGACGGAATAGGCGAGGTTCTTGCACAATCGGTTTATAAGACTGTTCGTGAGCCACACGTTGCAGCACTAATTGAGCGGCTAAAGGAACTGGGCTTGAATATGAAGTATTCCGAGCAGACCGTGTCGGACAAGTTCGCGGGAATGACATTTGTCCTGACAGGAACGCTCCCCACTCTCAAACGCGACCAGGCAAAGGAAATGATTGAACTGCGTGGCGGAAAATGTTCGGGCAGCGTCTCTAAAAAAACGACCTATGTTCTTGCCGGTGAAGAAGCGGGCAGCAAGCTCACAAAGGCAAATGAACTGGGTATCACGGTAATTGACGAAGAGCAGTTTATGAAAATGCTCGAAGACTGATGATTTTTCTTTCCAAGAGGAAATAATTAATTTAATATAGGAGGAATTAAAAATGGGAATGACAATGACACAGAAAATTCTCGCAAAGCATGCGGGACTTGAAAGTGTAGTGGAGGGGCAGTTGATTAAGGCAAAGCTGGATATGGTACTCGGCAACGATATTACCAGCCCTGTAGCAATCAACGAATTTGAGAAGAACGGCTTTACAAGTATCTTTGATAAGAACAAGATTTCGCTTGTAATGGATCACTTCACCCCCAATAAGGACATCAAGGCTGCGAAGCAGTGCCAGCAGTGCAGAAACTTTGCGGACAAGTACGATATCGTAAACTACTACGATGTCGGAAACGTGGGAATTGAGCACGCTTTGCTCCCCGAAAAAGGACTTGTAGTCCCCTCTGACTGCGTAATTGGTGCGGATTCGCACACTTGTACATACGGTGCACTCGGTGCATTCTCTACCGGTGTTGGTTCTACAGATATGGCTGCTGGTATGGCTACGGGCGAGGCGTGGTTCAAGGTTCCTGCGGCAATTAAGTTCAACCTCACAGGTAAACTCAACAAGTGGGTGAGCGGTAAGGACGTAATTCTCCACATCATTGGTTTGATTGGCGTTGATGGTGCTCTCTACCGTTCGATGGAGTTTACAGGTGAGGGTCTTCACACGCTCTCTATGGACGACAGACTTTGCATGGCTAATATGGCTATTGAAGCGGGTGCGAAGAACGGCATTTTTGAGGTTGACGATGTTACTCTCGAGTATGTGAAGGGAAGAACAAACAGACCCTTTGAAGTTTTCAAGGCTGACGAGGACGCTCACTATGACCGCGTTATTGACATTAACCTCAGCGAGATTAAGCCCACCGTTGCTTTCCCGCACCTGCCCGAGAACACTAAGACAATTGACGAAGCAGAAAAGCTGGATATCAAGATTGATCAGGTTGTAATTGGTTCTTGCACAAACGGCAGATACAGCGACCTCGAAATCGCTGCAAAGGTTGTAAAGGGCAAGAAAGTCGCAAAGGGCGTTCGTGCAATTGTAATTCCCGCAACCCAGCAGATTTACATGGACGCACTCAAGAACGGTCTGCTTGAAACCTTTATCGAGGCGGGAATGGTAGTATCCGCACCTACCTGCGGTCCTTGCCTTGGCGGTCACATGGGTATTCTCGCTCCCAACGAGAGAGCGGTTTCCACCACCAACCGCAACTTCGTAGGCAGAATGGGCGACACCACTTCCGAGGTTTACCTCGCAAGCCCCGCTGTCGCAGCTGCAAGTGCTATTGCGGGAAAGATTTCGGGGGATTTTGAGTAATGGTAAAGCACATTATTATCTGGAAACTCAAGGATATGCCCGACACAGAGAAAGCAGAGCATAAACGCCTTATTAAGGAAGGTCTTGAATCCCTTATGGGGAAAATTGACGGTCTTACCGAGATTAAGGTAATCACCGAGCTTCTTCCGACTTCCACAGGCGACCTGATGCTGGACAGCACCTTTACAAGTGCTGAGGCTCTCAAGGGCTATGCCGTTCACCCCGAACACGTAAAGGTAGCAGACGAGCGTGTGAGACCGTTTACTGCCGACAGAAAATGCGTTGATTTTGAATTTTAAGGAGAATTTACAATGAAAGCACATGGATTTGTACATAAATACGGCGATAACGTTGATACAGACGTAATTATCCCCGCACGTTACCTCAACACCGCAGACCACAAGGAGCTTGCTTCCCACTGTATGGAAGATATCGACAAGGATTTCGTTAAGAATGTAAAGCAGGGCGATATTATGGTTGCGAATATGAACTTCGGCTGCGGAAGCTCCCGTGAGCACGCACCTATCGCTATTAAGGCAAGCGGCATTGGCTGCGTTATCGCGTCCACATTCGCTCGTATCTTCTACCGTAATGCAATTAATATCGGACTTCCGATTCTTGAGTGCGACGAGGCTGCAAAGGATATTGACGCGGGCAACGAGGTTGAGATTGACTTCGATACCGGTATCATCACAAACGTTACAAAGGGCAAGACCTACAAGGCACAGCCGTTCCCCGATTTTATCAAGGAGATTATCGATAAGGGTGGATTGCTTAACTCTTTAAAAAAGTGATAAAGAAAGGACAGAAACAATGGAAAAGAATATTGCAGTAATCAAGGGTGATGGAATAGGCCCCGAGATTGTAACCGAAGCAATGAAGGTACTCGACAAGGTTGCCGAAAAGTTCGGCCACAAGTTTAACTACGAACAGCTGTTGATGGGCGGTTGCTCCATTGATGCAAACGGTGTTCCGCTCACTGATGAAACAATCGAACGTTGCAAAGCGTCCGATGCGGTACTTATGGGCTCTATCGGCGGAGATACCACTAAATCTCCGTGGTACAAGCTCCCCGCAAATCTCCGCCCCGAAGCAGGACTTCTCAAAATCCGCAAGGAACTGGGACTGTTTGCAAATCTCCGTCCTTGCGTACTGTTCCCGCAGCTTTCGGAGGCTTGCCCTCTGAAAAAAGAAATCGCAGACAAGGGTTTTGATATGCTTATCATGCGTGAACTTACCGGCGGACTGTACTTCGGAGAAAGAAAGACCGAGGAAGTAAACGGAGTAATGACCGCAATTGACACACTTGCATACAACGAAAACGAAATCCGCAGAATTGCTAAAAAGGCATTCGAGGTTGCTATGCAGCGTCGTAAAAAGGTAACAAGTGTGGATAAGGCGAATGTTCTCGACAGCTCCAGACTTTGGAGAAAGGTAGTCGAGGAAGTTGCTAAGGACTACCCCGAAGTTAAGCTCGAGCATATGTTGGTTGATAACTCCGCTATGCAGCTTGTACGCGACCCCGCACAGTTTGACGTTATGGTTACCGAGAATATGTTTGGTGATATTCTCTCCGATGAAGCGTCTATGATTACCGGCTCTATCGGTATGCTTGCTTCCGCTTCGATGAACGAAACCAGTTTCGGACTTTACGAGCCGAGTGGTGGTTCTGCACCCGACATTGCAGGTCAGAACAAGGCTAATCCCATTGCCACCATTCTTTCCGCTGCAATGATGTTGCGTTACTCGTTCAAGATGGACAAGGAAGCTGATGCTGTGGAAAAGGCAGTAAACGATGTTCTTGAAGCGGGCTACCGCACCGGTGATATTATGACCGCCGGAATGACCTTGCTCTCATGCTCCGAGATGGGCACTAAGATTGCCGAGATGATTTAAACAAAAAAGTTCTTAAACTTATATCGAAAAGAACAACATCAATATTAAAGCCGTGTTTATTAACTAAGCACGGCTTTTTTAAAAGAAAATTTGAAAAACCTGTTGAAAATAATCGGTTAATGTGGTATAATGTACTTGTAGTTATGTCGGAAATAAAACTATCCAATATTTATTTGTTTCCGAACGGGAAGGAGTTATTTATGTATAACGATTTGGTGGATACTATCGGTTATTTGGGCGGCTTTGATAAGGAAGTCGCAGACGCAATGGGGCTTGAGCTTGCTCGTCAGAAGCGTAATCTTGAGCTTATTGCAAGTGAGAACATCGTATCTCCCGCTGTGATGGCAGCTATGGGCAGCGTTCTGACTAACAAGTACGCAGAAGGTTACCCCGGAAAGAGATACTACGGTGGCTGTGAGGACGTTGATATTGTAGAGAATATCGCTATCGAGCGTGCAAAGCAGCTCTTTGGTGCAAAGTTCGCTAACGTACAGGCACACTCCGGAGCACAGGCTAACACCGCTGTTTATGTGGCTCTTCTTCAGCCCGGCGATACTGTTATGGGTATGTCGCTTGATGCAGGCGGACACCTTACACATGGTTCTCCCGTTAATATCTCCGGTAAGTATTTTAACTTTGTACCCTACGGAACAAATGATGAGGGATTTATCGACTACGAAGCTCTTTATAAGCAGGCTAACAAGTGCAAGCCTAAGCTGATTGTAGCAGGTGCTTCTGCTTACCCCAGAGCAATTGACTTTGTAAAGCTCTCCTCCATTGCAAGAGCAGTTGGTGCATATCTGATGGTTGATATGGCACATATTGCAGGTCTTGTAGCTTCCGGTCAGCACCAGAGCCCTATGCCTTATGCTGATATCGTTACAACCACCACTCACAAGACGCTTCGTGGACCTCGCGGCGGTCTTATCCTCACTAACAACGAGTATCTCGCAAAGAAGATTAACTCTGCAATCTTCCCCGGAACACAGGGTGGTCCTCTTATGCACGTTATCGCTGCTAAGGCTGTTTGCTTCGGCGAGGCTCTCAAGCCCGAGTTTAAGGCATACGGCGAGCAGATTGTAAAGAATGCAAAGACACTTGCTGATACTCTGCTTGAGAAAGGCTTCAACCTCGTATCGGGCGGTACCGATAACCACCTCATGCTGGTTGACCTTCGTCCGTTCAATATCACAGGTAAGGAGCTTGAAACAAAGCTCGACCAGGTATATATCACTGTAAACAAGAATGCAATCCCCAACGACCCGGAGAAGCCCGCTTACACCAGCGGTGTTCGTATTGGTACTCCTGCTGTCACCACTCGTGGTCTCAAGGAAGACGATATGAAGATTATCGGCGAGTGCATCTACCTCACCGCAAAGGACTTTGACGGCAATGCTGAAAAGGTTCGCGGTATGGTAACCGACCTTACTAAGAAGTACCCGCTCTATGAGTGATTAATGATTGATAAACAATCGAAAAGGAAGGATTTGCAATGGCAACGACAGTAAAAAATACCGAGGTCTTGTATAACGAATACAACGAGGTTGCCCCCATTGGCATTATCGCAATGAAAGGCACTGAGGAACTTGCTTCTCGCATTAACAGTTACCTCACACGTTGGGCAGACAGAAACGGCAGACCTCAGCACGAGTATATGATTGAGGCAGAATGCCCCAGATTTTCTTCTGGCGACGCTAAGGGACTTATTAAGAACACAGTT
>JBJESA010000127.1:0-12894 GCA_051882535.1 Oscillospiraceae bacterium | reverse complement strand
GATTCGTCGTCCGAATCATCAGACATATCCTCCATCTCAATCATATTAAAGCCGTCATCGGTCTTAAATACCTGAGGCTTAGGACTGATATCAATTGTTTTCTTTGAGTCGGGGGAGGTGTAATCACCCGCGGATTTCAGAATATCTTCAAACTTATCGGAAATATTCTTGGAAACAAGACCGCTCACAGCCTGTTCGCCGTTAATCTTACGAGCAGAGCTCATATCGGGCTTCTGAGGCTTATTGATACCGAGCGGGTCACCACCGTCAAAGCTCTTTATACCGTCTGTAGAGGCATTACCCTTGCTGTCGCCGTCGTGAGTGTAATCCTCATTGAAATCAAGTTCCTTAATTCCGTCAGCGTCCTGCAAGGGCGAGAAGGGTCCTGTATTGTTCCTCAAATCGCCCAAGGGGTCGTAATCTTCCTTAAACTTATCCTTTTCGATGCCAAAGGTATCTTTCAGGTCGGACATAAACTTATCGTCAAATTTGCCGGAATTGAATTTTGCAGAACCCGAACCGGTATCCCCTTTGAATTTGTTGCCGGAAGACTTTTTCTTATTTCTTTCCATCTTCTCCTTAGAGGCTTTACTGAAAGCACCTCCCACCGAGAACGCCAAATCTTTCGCTCCGGACATAACCATTGCACCCATCATTGCATTGTCGGCACTTTCCTGTGCGCCCACGCTTGAACTTATGATGCTTGTAAGCAGACTTGAGGATTTGTGAACCGCATACATTCCACCAAGCAGGAATACTATTCGGACTATATAACCGCCCGCCCATTCTCCTGCCATTGTATCAAACAACCGCAAATTGGGACTCATAACAACAGGCACAACCATAAGATATATTCTCATTCCGATAGCCGAACCAAAGCCCATAACAATCTTTGCAATAAAGGTTTCTCTCCACCGCTTGAACTTCTCGCCGTCATCAAGCACTATTGTCGCAGAGAAGTAGGGTGAGGTAATATACAGAAGTATAATATCAAAAATTCGCCGCACAAATGTAAAGAAGCAAATTATCATAACAATTGCCGCAAAGATTGACGAGCCGAAGCCCACCAGATAGTCAACCTTTGACGGGTGAATTTTGAAAATAAAAGTATCGTAGTTTACATCACCGCTTATCAACACATTGAACGGCTCATTCAGCACACCGTTTTCATTATATATTGGCGTGGTTTTCTCTGTGCCCTCCATCATCTCCTCAATGGTGTATGGGCCTACCGCTTTCATAGAGGAAATCGCGAGAATCCACCGTCCGATGCTTGCATCCTCACCGCCCATAATTGCTGTGGATACTTGTCTAAGCAGAATTGACGACAGATTAAGTCCAACCCATGCAACAAGCGGAACAAACATAAACGCCAGCATTGTCTTCGCCGTCGCCTTCATAACCTTGCCCACAGGTCGTCTGCCCTCAAGGTCAAAGTCGAGAGTGGAACGAATAACCGAGTAAATAGCAAACATAATTGACAGTGCCAACGCGATAAACGTTATACTAACCAGAACATTCCTTATTGTATCGTTATATATCATATAATTCAGAAGCGTTGTTTGCTGTTTTACTCCCGAAGAATCAATATATGTAATGTCCTTCAGTCCGATAAGTATATCAAATCCGTCCTGAAGCTGGTCAAGCAAATAAAGAAATTTTGTATAGAAAAGATATACAGGGGTGTAGAAGATATCTCTTATATTTACGACCAGAATGTTCCAGATGAGGTTGAAAACAGGCTTGATGAAAGGAACTATAATTTCGTTCAGTATCCATGTGAACATCGACTCCAAAATATCCCCGAGCCAACCTATAATCGGGTCTATAATCTTGTCACACACCCATTCGAATACACTTTCAAATATTCCGAGTGACTGTATCGGCATAACCACAAACCTCCTTTCTGCCTGAATTTTATTTCTTATCTTCCTCGTCTTCGTCCTCGCTGCCTAAATCCATTTTTCTGAAATTATCGGCAGCTTTATTGAATTTCTGACTGCTGCTGTTGGATTTGCCGCTCTTTCCTCCATTGTCGGCTGAGGTACTCTTTCCACCATTGTCGTCCGAACCGCCCTTTGCACTCTTGTCGTCCGAACCGCTCTTGCCGCCCTTATCATCTGAGCCGCCCTTACCACCCTTGTCGTCCGAGCCGCCCAAGTTCATTTTGCCTCCTGCAGACTCGCCTCCCTTGAATGCGTTTCCACCTCCGCCGAGAGCACCCGATGCACCGCCCGCAGAACCCGCTGCACTGCCTGCACCGCCCGCAGCACTTGCCGCACCTTTCGCAGCTGCTCCTGCGGCAACACTGCCACCGCCTGTTGCTGCCGCCATTGCTGCCTGCGTTGCCTGCTGAGCCGCCATTTTCACAAATCCTGCCATAACGGCTGCCGATGCACGATCTGCCGCAGCAATTTCGGGATTTATTACCTCCAACACCGTAGTGTTTGACTTCCACGCCGCAAAAAGGCTGCCCATAATGAATATCATCTTAATTGTAACGTCCAATGCCGATACATTACTGAATTTAACAGTAGAACCCATAATTATGGGAACGAAAATCATCACCAATTTCATTGAAATGACTATTCCAAATCCCGAGAACAGCTTTCCTATGAACATATCCCGCCATCTCTTGAATATTGCTCCGCCGTCAAGAGGCATAGTAGAAACAAATATCGGAGATGTGACATATAGAATAATCAGCTCAATTATCTTCCTGATAAACACAAACATCGAACATAGCATAATTATTATCATTCCGATGCTCAAAAGGTAAACCAAAGGATAATTGTACAAATCCTTGAACAACACATCAATTATATCTTGATGACTGTTATAATTTTCGTCTGCATCTACATCGCTGATGTTAAATGAATCATTATAAGAGGAGTCCTTCTCCAAATCGCTTTCTGAAATTTTATTACTGCCGCCTACAGCTTCGCCCTTGGCGTCATTGGGAACATTTTTCGTCAAATTCTTGAAATAGTTTACCAAGCCGTCAATATCAACCGTAGGCATCATTGTAAAGTCATTCAGTGCTTCGGGGTCGTTCGGTTTCTTTTCACCGTAAAAATACGGGGCCCGCAATTCATCCGTATATGAAGCGTCGGGGTCGTCATCGTTAAACGTTCCCGAAAGGAATAGAATATACGCCATTCTCGGTGAGGAATCCGTTCCCGTAGACTGCATAATAGCCCTCTCCGTAGAGGTAAGGATTACCGAGGACAGTTGTATTCCGAAGTACGCCATAATCGGCACCATCAGGAATGCTATGCAGGACTTCATCGCAGTTTTGAGGACTTCGCTCACAGGCCGCTTGTTCTCCAGAATGTACGAACCCATTGATTTCACAACCGAGTAAATCGTAAATATGAAGCAAAGTGCAACGCCTATAAACGTTATGTAAATCAGTGCCCGCTGCACAGTGCCGTCCACCATAAACAAATCGAAGAAATACATCTTTTCATTGTTATAAGTTATAGTCCTTGTTCCGGCAAAGATGTTAAACACATCTTCAAACAGGTCAACGAAAGCGAGAAGAATATGCAGAAGCGTATAGAGAAATCCCGCACTTACACGAACAATAACCTGCAAAACAATTGCGAACAGGAAGTTAAACAGATAGGTAATAAGTGTGGCAATCATATTGTAAAGCCAACTGAAGCCACTGGTCAGAATCTTTGCAAACGATGTTGCCCAACCCGATGTATCAAGAAGTATCGGAAGCATTCTCTGTCAACCTCCTTTCGCTGTTTTTCGCTTAAAATACCGACTTATCTGATGATAAATTTCCTTCGCGTCATTATGAAGAACACCACACCAGCCACAACAACAGCAATAAGCAATACAACCGTCACAATCGCCATGCCGTCCATTCGGTAAAGTATCTCAAACGTCTTGGCAGTGGAGTTTCCTGCCTTGTCGTAGACTGTAACCATGTATACTCCCGGCTCGGTGAGCTCAACGCTCTTTTTCGTCAGGAGTTCACCGTTAAGCATTATGTCATAGTGGTCGATATCGTCCGACAACAGCTCTATGCTCACCTTGCCGCTGTGTGCTTCGCCCTCCTCGTCAACGCCAATCAGCGAAAACTCGGGAGGAACATTGTCCAGCGTGAACGCCTCATCAAAGGTGTAATTCCCACAGGCAACTCTGAAGGTATACTTTCCCTCCGCACCCAGTTCAATATTATTTTCCGGCGTGCGAATATCAATTCCATTGAAAGTGGCATTTTCTATTTTACAGCTTTCGGGTACGCTGTACTCCGTGATTAAGTTCACGGCACTGCCAATCACCGAGAAGCTGAAAGTCGCGGGATTCTCGGTACCGCCGTCGAATATCTGAAGCGTGTAGTCGCCCTTTTCCTGAATTTTCGAGCCTACCCTGTACTGCACTTCCTGACCGTCCTTTATTAGCTTGCAGGTGACAGAATCAATAAAGGTGAACTCGACGTCCCTCGTAGTCTTGATTCCTGCGGGAACGTTGGTGTAAAACTCTATTCCTCGCTCGGTCTGAATACGTATTCTTGTGGAGGAGGCATACTGCTTTAAAAGATTAGCACTACCAACCGCAAAAGAGATTTCCGTTTCACCACTGAGCGTGTCGCCATTCGTGTTGTCCTGCGAATCGGGCGGATTTTCATTTTCCCCGCCGGATGGGTTTTCAGGATTATCTGTGTTATCGGGATTATCGGAAGTTTCGGGGGTTGAAGAAGTATCCGGCTCAGAAGGCTCATCGGAAGTATCGGAAGTGCCGGAATTATTGTTGGGCTTCGACTCTTCCTCTTGTACTATCCAAAAGCGGAAAAGTCCGTAATAAATATCGCCCTGCGACCCGCCCATTAAATCAGCACCGTTTACCTTGAGAGTCAGCACATATCTTCCCGGCTCGGAAATTTCTTCTCCATGGGTATACTCAACATTTTCGCCGTCCTTTTCCATGGAAACCATAACCGTCTTAGGCAAATCGAGCTTTACGGGATTCTTGCTCATAGCACCATTTGCAATGTTACTGTAAAACACTATCTGATTGGCAAAAATCTCCTCATATATTCCGTAAGTCATCATTTTCTCGGAAATATCCGAATGTATGTACTTGATTGCGGAACTGTTTTGCCCGGACTGCGAGGAATTACCCGCAGCAGCAAATGCCGTAAGCGAAGCCGCTCCAAAGACCGCACAGGCAATTGCCGAAGCAAGAAAACGTCTTAACATATCCATAATCCTTTCGGGGAATTTACTCCGCATCTGCCGAAACACCCAACACCTTGTTGTTTCTCTCCGTGAGGTCGTAGTAAACCTCGTCGGGGAAGAACGCATTGCTTCTGACCTCAGTCAAATCCATTGTACCGAATTTGTACAAGTCGCAGCGGTAGCTTGGCGTGAATTTCGTCTTGAGCGGGTAGTTGCCGAACGTAACGATTATTGCATTACCCGTATCGGTCTTATTATTGATTTTCTGAAGCTCGGACGGGTAGATAAGCGGACGCGTCTGAATGGACGTGCTGTAACTTGCCTCGCCCTCCTTTGTTCCCATCGAGCGGGAAACGCTGGTGGTGGAAACAGTGCAGTTTCCGCACAGTTCCGAGAACTCCTTACAGGTTTCGATATCATTCGAACCGATAAACATCTTCATACCGCAGTTGGACTTTACGATATCGCCTACGGTCTTGCCGTAAACATTATCAAGCTGTGCATAGGACTGAACGACCATGTTGAACCAGATTTTTCTGCTTCGTCCTACGGTAATCATCTTGTCGAACTTGTCAATCTTGGGCATATTACCGAACTCATCAAGAATGAAGTAAACATTTCTAGGAAGCGACAAATCCTCACGGGTAGAAGCCTTCTTAATCAGTGCCTTGTAAATACAAAGGATAAATGCCGCCGCCAGCGTGTGACGAGTATCCTTTTCATCGGGGATTTTTAAGAACAGTGCCGTTGCACTATCCGCAAAAATCGCGGGGTCAATATCGGTGTTCGACGTCATCGAGCAGATACCCTCGTCATTAAAGATAGAGAGCTTATCAAACGCAATTGACATATAGCTTGCGAGAGTATTCTCCGCTGCGGAAAGCACCTGTTTGCTCAGTGTAACCGCCTTGGAAAGCACATCTCTTCCGTAGAAATAGTTTCTCAGTGCCTCAAAGTTGTTGTCGGAGTTGCCAAGTGCCTTGTTTACGTTGAAGAAGTTGAACTTCTCCTTTGTCATTCCAAGCTCGGGATTTTCGCTGTCCTCCAACATACCGATAATGGTCGCCATGATGATGGAACGAGCACCCTTTTCCCATACGGGGTCGTCCTTACTCTCAATCGGGCAGATTACGCTTACAAGGTCGTTCAGATCCTCGTAAACCTCGTCGAAAATCTTCTGACGCTGTACCTTAATCACTCCGATAAGGTCGCGGCGAACGCCGTATGCCTTGCCCTCGTATTCGTACCACTCGTCCTCGTACTGGTCGGGAGAATTCACAAGCTCCAATCCCGACTCGTTTACATCGTCATTTCTGCGGTAAATTTCATTTCCCGTGTTCAGATACTCCTGATAGCGGTCGTAGAGATCGCCCAGCGGATTCCAGCGGAATGAGGAATACGGGTCACGCAAATCCAGCACCATTACCTTATAACCGCGATCCTGCAGGAACTTACTGTGCATCTGGAAAAGCTCGCCCTTGGGGTCGGTACAAATCATTGACGAACCCGCACCCGACTTCGCAAGAATCTGAATCATCGGGTTGATGAAGGTAGTCGTCTTACCCGAACCGGTAGCACCAATGATAAGTCCGTGCATCGGAGAAGCAAGATTGACGTGCAGACCTTTCTTGTCGTACCACGCTCTTACAGGGATTCCGTCCTTTTTGGACTCGCCTAGCTTTGCAAAATCGTATGGTGCGAAGTTGAAATCACGCTCCTTGTCGGTCATAAAGCGGGAGTTTTCAAGGGTTGAATCGGTAACCTCGTTTTTCTTGTTCGCTCCGAACAGGCTCTTTTTAGTACGCGAAAAACTATCGGGACGTGTTGCCGCATAAATCACCACCAGCACAACCAATGCGAAAAATCCATAAAGGTAATTTATAGGCTTCAAAAGTACCACGGGATTGAAAAACGCCCCGACATTCTTTGCCTCAAGAGCGGGCATAAGATTATCGAATAACGCTCCGATAAGATATGTACAGAAAAAGAGTGCAATCAGAAACAATGCGGCTGTACTGTAAATTTTCTTCATATTCATAGAAAGTTTTTCCTCCTGAGCCGTCAGCGAATTTTATAGCCAATAACGACATTCTGTTCCTTAACATCGTCCAGCAGCGTCTTAAGACAGAAGAACACCGTCAGTCCTCCAAATATAAGATAAATCAGTTCCGCAATCATATTGTCGAACAGTACCTTGTAAGCGGAAGTGTTCATCAGCAAAAGCATTGGCACTGTCGCCAAATTAAATCCCGCGTGCATAATCAACGAGTACATAAGGTTTTTGTACCTTGCCCGAACCAGAGTAAAGAAGTAGCTGCAAAACAGTGCCACGATAATCCACAGCGGGTGAATATGCGGCAGTGCAAACGCAATTGCCACCACAATAACCGCCGCCTTTTCGGGAAACGCTTTCTGAAGCGTGTGCAGCAGAAATCCACGGAACATCGTTTCCTCGCACAGCGGTGCCAGAATGACGATATACACAAGGCTCAGTGCGATGTTATCGGTGTAAAGCAGCGATTCCGTTCCCGCACTGTAGTCGCCGACAATGCTTTCGGGAAGCGGCAAAACAGCCAGCAACGCACTTGTGGAAAGGTTCATGCAGAAACCCGTCACCGCACACAGCAGTGCAGGCTTTGCCTGTAATGACCGCGGGTAAAATTCCAGAATATCGGGAATACTCTCTGCATCGGGATTCTTCTTTTGCTTGCGGAGATAGTGATTGAGCAGATAAAAGAAATACACAAAAAATCCCATTATGGAGCACATCAGCTTCAATGTGCCGCTGTTCTGCAAAGCATCGTTTGAAAAGATAATGAAGAACATCTGCGGGAAAAAGTAAAAGCCGAAATACAGTCCCAGTGCCGACAAAATTGTCGTGATAATCTTAAACGACTTGGAGTTTTTGTCGATTATCTGCCGCCGCTGCTTTTGGCGTTCGTCCTTTTCTTTCTCCGCTGCTTCCTCGCTGTCGTTGTCGTCCTCACAGGCTTCTCCGACATCATCGGATTCAACCTCGATTTCAACTTCGGGGACTTTCTCAACGGAATTTTTTCTGCGTTTCTTTTTGTTCAATGCCATTCTCTCCTGAAAAATGTTTCAACCCAAAACTACTTTAATAAAAACTCTTTGCCGCTTCTCAAGGGGCTTCATTCACCATTGAGAAGCCCCCATAAAAGCGGCACAAGTCAGTTATTTGCGTGATAATCAGGTGGAGGTAGTGGATGTGGTAACACTCGCGTTCTCATACCACTTTGTCATTGCAGGCAGACCAATCTTCAGAGCTACGAGAAGAACGAAGATAAGTACAAAGCCGATAACAGCATTTCTCAGACCGTGCTTAGCCTTTTCTCTGTCCTGAGGTTCCTCTGCCTTTGCATACTTAACGCCGAGAAGAATGCAGAAGACAGCACCCAAAGCACCTACAATCAGAAGTGCGGGAGTGATAATCATATTGAGCAGGTCAATAATCGGCTGTGCCATCTCCATAAAGGGGTTAGTTTCAAGTGCCAGTAACATCATTGCAGTATTCATAATAATTTCTCCTTTTAATTCCGCCGAAGCGGTTATTTGTTTTCATTGGTTTATACCAATTTCTTCCGATTTTGTAACACCAATTCAGAACGATTTTCCGTTTTTCTTTTCAACGGTTTTGGTTGAACTGTCCTGAACAGGCTGTTTTGCGGTTTTCCCCGCCCTTTCGCCCGAAAGCTCGTCAAACGTAACCTTTTCACGCAGACTATTCTGAGCTATTTTATACTTTTCGGCAAAAGCGGAAATAATTTCCTTCATACTCTTTGAAGGCTCAAAGCGGGAATAGTCAAAAATCTCGGCTATCCGCTGCTCTGTAATCTGCATTCTCACCACCCCAATTGCGGAATATTTCTTCGACAAGTGCTTTACGTCCCTGCTTCATTGGTTTATACGAATGATTTTTGATTTCGTAACAGATTTCGGATTTATTTATTTTTGACAGGGGTGCTTTTCTGAACAGTGGAGTCTTTCTCAACAGTGCCGCTTTTCTTATCAGAGGTAGTTTTCTTAACGCCGTCGCTTATATCAGCAATGGTGATTTTCTCAATAACAGTGTCTTTCTTAACCGCATCGTTTTGCTTATCAACGTTATCTTGCTGAATAGCGGCAGTGTTCGGTGCAGCGGCGGCAGCGTTCGGTGCAGCGGCGACAGCATTCGGTGCAGCAGCGGCAGCGTTCGGTGCAGCAGCGGCAGCGTTCGGTGCAGGCTTATATTTACTGTTCTCCAGAAATCCCTCAAGACCAATACGTTTGTCGTCGGAAATCAGCTTTTCAGAGAACGAATCATACGCAATTTCTTCATAGGAAGTCTTTTCACGCGTCTGGTTCTTCCAGAGTTTCTTGTTCCCCTTTTCAACTTTTTCTTCCAACGCCTTTTCACGTTTTTCCTTTTGGGCTTTTTCCGAAAAACCTAACGCATCCTTAATCGATTCCCATACCGATTCAAAAAAATCAAGGAACTTATCGAATATAGAAGCATTTGGATTCGCCCATTTGCCCCCATTATCAAATTCATCAAATTCATAAGATTCTTCGTATTTGGGAATGAAGAATTCAGGCTGAATGTTAACAGTTCTGGCAGGCTCGCCCTGAAAAGCATATTCTCCCGTAATTTTCTTCCCCGAAAGTGCTGCCACAACCAACTCTTCCTTGCTATCGCAAGCCTTTCCGTCAACCTTTATCTCCCATTCCGTAGTTTCACGTTCATCGCCCGAAAACTCGGAAATATTATCGTTAAATGCACCGACAATAGAATCGTAAATACTATCGCGATATTCCATTTCACTGGCAGACAATTTGTGATACCCCGGCAAATCTTCCTCTTTAAGATAATAGCTGTATTTTTTGAAATGATCCTTTATCTGGTCATCCTTCCAATCGCTGAATTTCTCTTTAGCGATCTCTTTTATTTCTTGTTCCAGTTTTTGGATTTTGGTTTCTTTATCCTCATCCGACAAAGAATCATCCTTGCGGAGATTTTTGAGCTCTCTTTTTTTCGAATTAAGATTTAACTCCCGATAATACTCAAAGTCCTTTTTCACCATCTTTTTTATATCGGGAAAATTATCACGAGCTTCGTATGCTTTCTGCTTCTTGTAGCTTTCGATGAAGCTCTTCGGATCAACAACTACCTCCTCCAAATCCTTAACATCAAGCTCTTCTTCTGTCTTGCCATATCTCACATCATCAATACCGACATCGGGTAAAACATAATAAGTCTTCTCGTACCTTATAGGGGCAATAGCGGTGTCTTTGAGATCTTCCAGATATTTCATATTCGCACGATACAAAGCACTGTGATTAATATTGCTATTTGTTCCGTTTTTGACTGCTTCAAGCTCATCAGCGAGTGTTTGCTTGTTGTTTTTCAGCGAATACATATTCTCAAACGCAATATAGCTCTCAGCCAAAAAATCCTTTGTTGTGCCACCTGTTCTGATATGATTGTTGAGCTGATCGCTGATATTTTTGAAAAGATTTTTTTCTCCATCTGTTCTGCACTCAACAGCGATTTTTTCGTCAACATATTTTTTCAGTTTATTGCGAGTGCTGTTGCTCAGGTCATTATTCGGATCTGCCGTATGATAAGCGTCGATAGCATCCTTGAGGTTCTTTGCTATGCAAAGATTAAGCGAAATCCTCATTCCGAGAGAAGCAGCATAGGTTAATCTCTGGGAATCTCCCCCCCTTTTATACGCAGTGTAGATTCTTTCTTCAAAGTCTTTGTCATCAGTACGACCTGGGATTTTGGGGGTAAACGCACCAAGTTCAGCAAAATCTGCACGAAGCTTTTTCTCTTCCTGCTGTAAAAGTATGAGCAAAACCTCATCAAATTGATTGTCAGGCATTGTATTATCCTCCTGTAAAGTAATGTATTGCAGTGCTCGTTTGTGTTTGCGTTTTCAATGCTTTATACGGCTTGAAATCTAATTCGTAACAAAGCCGAGAATAGTTCAGGGCATTTTCTCAATTATCTCTTTGAGTTTAGCCAATGCCCTTGCGTGGGTAACTCTCGCGTTAGCCTCGGACATATCCATCATCTCGCCGATTTGGGCGAATCGGAACCCGTAATAATACCGTGCGACAATTACATCTCTCATCTTCTCGGGAAGCATTTTCAGTGCTTCGGCTAGCATTTCCTGCTCCTCGCGGAGAATAATTCCGTCAAGAGCCTCGGAAAATACAGGAATATCAAGCTCGTCAATATCCTCGGTCTGCTTCTGCTTTCTGAAATACTCGATAAGCGTATTGCGAGTGATAACGAAAACCCAAGTTGAGGGGGACGCTTTTTCGGGATCATAAGTATCTATATGCGTGACAACCTTCGCAAAAACATCGGACGTTAAATCCTCAGCCTCGGCGTGGTTGTGTATTCTGTTGAAGATGTAGCCGAACACCTTATCTTTGTAGTCTATGTAAAGCTGTTCAGCTGAAATTCCTTTGTTCATACTAATTACCTCGTTTGAAAACCGACAATCGGGGTCTTGAATACCTCATACAGCGGAATCACTCGCTGCTGAAATATTATGGAACACTTATGAAGTATCCGATTAAATAATATTTAAGTTTTTGGCGGCAAGTATTGCGTCCGTGCGGTTATTTGCACCAAGCTTTCGGTATGTTTCCTGTGCGTGGAATTTAACCGTCCGCTCGGTAATTCCCAATCTCTCGCCTATTTTCTTGAGCGTCAATCCCTCTGCCTGCAGCTTGAGAATCTTTACTGCGTTCTCCGAAAGCACCGGACGATTTATCATCTGAGTTTTCAGATACACGGGATACCGGATCATCATTCTGTGTGTTTCGTCAATCAGTTTATTGAACCATTCCGATGTATTTTTGTCTTCCGAGAATTCCGCTCTCACAGCGTCCAGCAGCGGGTAGACCGCCGCACCTTGCTCAGAAACAATTCTGATGAAGTCATACTCTTTCACCCTGTACAGTGCCTGCGTGAAATCATTCTTCCACTCGTCATTTCTGCGATACTTGATTATTGACTTGAGAATTGCCAGCTGCATCGAGATATATTTTCTGTCGGCAAGCTGTGCGTAATCATTCAGTCTGTCAATCAGTGCCAAAGCGGGGGCATACCTCTCCATCGCCATATAGCAGAGAATTTTGGTGATATATTGGTACCTGTTCATGATAAAGAAGTCGTTTTCGTCAGGTGCCTTTGTTCTGAACCAGTCGTTCATCGCCTTGTTGTTTCCCTCATAAAGGGCAACATTGCACAGGGACGCTTCAATATTATTTTCCAGCTTGTATATGTACTTCGTTTTCTTGGTGCGGGAATAGAAATTTTCCAGGGTTTCCCGAGCTTCCGCAATCTCGCCGCTTATGATACACAGACGTGCATAAAGTCCCTCTGCGACATACAGCATATTGTAGTCCAAGTCGCCGGATTCCATCTGGTTTTTAGCCTTCGAAATAAGGGAGGTTATCTCGTAGTAATCCCCGCCCTTTTCGTAGAGACTCTCGGCAAGCCCGATATTCACAAGTCCCCTGCCGAGAGAGCCGGTGAAAGCAGCGACAATCTTTCCGAAAGTTGATGCGAACTCTCTGTCCCGCTTTGACCACTCGCAGAAATCCTTACCACCGTTCATAGTGGAAGGAATATTGCTTGTAGCCGACAATTTCGGAAAAGGGATTGACTTCTCGGTCAGCATAG
>JBJESA010000126.1:0-2998 GCA_051882535.1 Oscillospiraceae bacterium | reverse complement strand
CACATTATGATTCTGATTGACGATATCGACAACACAGTAATCGAGCCACTACTAAATAAGAATCTCCCCGAACTCTACAACTTCGATTTGATGAAGAACGGCGGTCATATCGAGGGCTTGAAAGTCGATGGAGAAGCCGCAAAATCCGTTTGCGACGCTCTCGAAAAACTCGCCGACAAGCAGGCTTTCAATGCGAAATACGGTCTTTCAAACGAGGAAGTCCTGCTGTTCGCAATGGGTGACGGAAACCACTCCCTCGCCACCGCAAAAGAGTGCTACGAGCAGAAAAAGCGTGAGGGCAGCCCCGATGCGGAACTTGCACGTTACGCACTTGTCGAGCTTGTAAATCTCCACTCCACCGCTCTCGAATTCGAAGCTATCCACCGAGTTGTCACCGGTGTTAATTACAATGACCTTCTTGAAAAAATGACAAACACCCTCGGACTTGTCAGCAATCCCACGGAGGGACAGCGTTTCACACTGATAAACGGTGAAAAAACGCTTGAATTTGGCATAACAAAGCCAACTTCCAACCTCACAGTTGGTTCGCTCCAGTCGTTCCTTGACGACTATTTGTCGCATAACAGCGGAGAAATCGACTACATACACGGCGAAGATACAGTACGAAATCTCTGCAAAATCGGCTCTGCAATAGGCTTTTTGCTGCCCTCCATGAAGAAGTCTGAATTATTCCCGACTGTCATCAAGGACGGTGCTCTCCCCAGAAAAACATTCTCAATGGGGCACGCTCATGACAAGCGTTTCTACGTTGAAGCGAGAAGAATCAGGAAGTGATTTGAATGTGGTTCGTATTTGCACTTCTCTCTGCCGTCTTCGCCGCACTGACCTCGATTTTAGCAAAGATAGGAATTGACGAGATGAACTCCAATCTCGCTACCGCGATACGTACGGTGGTTGTGGTTTTTATGGCATGGGGTATGGTGTTCCTCACAAACGCCCAGAACGGCATTACTGAAATATCACGCAAGAGTTGGATATTCCTTATTCTGTCGGGACTTGCAACAGGTGCATCGTGGCTGTGCTACTACCACGCACTGAAAATCGGCGAAGCCTCGAAAGTCGCTCCAATCGACAAAATCAGTGTGGTGTTCACGGTTATACTCGCCGCTATTTTCCTCCACGAGGAGCTGAACGCAAAGACGATAATCGGTTGTATACTTATTGCCGCCGGAACTTTGGTTATGGTTTTATAAGCAAGAAACCCGCCTTTTGTAAGGCGGGTTTACTTTTATTCTGCTTTTTGTTTCCAATGCGTACTTGTAATTGTTGCAAATCCATTCGGGGACAAAATCGGCTTTGATATGCGTTTCTTCGTTTCTTCGGAGAGCGACAGTTTTTCCGCAAATTCCGCTCCCGCCTGCCGAATATCCGAGAGATATCCCTCACGCTGCCGCTTCGCCATCGGCGACACGAACAGCTCCCCCTGCGGACAGAAAATGCCCGTATAGCATCCCTCTCCGCAAATCGAGTCAAGCTGCATTTTCAGAGCGGGGTACATCGGCTTGTCGTCTACATATCCGCAAGACGAAATTATAACCAACTTTTTCTCAAATAACGTCTTGTCACGCATTTCGTGGAAACTTGCTCTGCCGTCCTCAACAACATTTCCCATATATGGCATCATAAACGCAAGACAGCGGTCAGTCATACATTTCATCTGTGACGGCATTCCAAAGAAAAACAGCGGGAAACTCTCGATTATGATGTCAGCAGCGAGGATTTTCTCGTACAACTGCTGCATATCGTCCTGAATAACGCACTTTCCCTTTGCCTTACCCCAGCAAGAGAAGCACCCTCTGCACGGCTTGATATCCATTTGGTACAGAGTTGCGAATTCCACGTCCGTGCCACTTGGAAATCCGTCCAAAAACGCTTTTGTGATATTCAGCGTATTGGAACGTTCGCCTTTGGGACTTCCGTTTAAAACCAGAACCTTCATACTTCCTCCGCGATTACTCGTAAACCGCACTCTTGTCAATCGCCGCAAACAGCATAGTGCCCTTTGCTTTGACAGTACCGTCTACGGAAATCTTCGCGTCAAACTCACAAGCCGCATCGCTCTTCATCGTGCATTTTACGCTGATTGTGAGCGTGTCGCCGGGGATTACGGGCTTTAAGAACTTGAAGTCCTTTACTTTCAGAAGTACATACAGTTTATCCGCGTCCGAAGCCGCATTCTCGGGTGCAATCACCAGACTGCACAGCTGTGCCGCCGACTCAATCAGCAGCACTCCGGGCATAATCGGCGTGTCGGGGAAATGTCCCGCAAAGTACGGCTCGTTTACCGACACATTCTTGATTCCCACAGCGGAAACATCGGGCTCCAGCTCAAGCACCCGCTCTATCATCTGGAACGGCGGCCGCTGCTTTATTCGCTTGTTAATTTCGAGAAGATTCATCATAATGAAAGTCCTCCGTCCAGTACGATAACCTGTCCTGTTACATAATCAAACGCCTCGGAACACATCGAAGCCACCATATTCGCAACATCAGCAGCCTTGCCGTATCTTCCCATCGGGATAGACTTTATGTACTCAGCTTTTTTCTCCTCGGGGATATTGTCCATCATCTCGGTTGCGATAAATCCGGGGGCTACCGCGTTTACGGTAATTCCGCGGGGAGCAAGTTCCTTTGCGAGAGTAGCGGTCATCGAGTTTACCGCACCCTTTGTCGCCGCATACACGCCCTGTCCCTCAACCGCAAGCACAGAGCTTACCGAGGAGATGTTGATAATCTTTCCGCCGGTTTTCATCATTTTGAGTGCCGCCGACTGTGCACAGTGGAAATAGCCCTTGATATTGATGTCAAGGCTTCTTGACAGGCTGTTTTCGTTAATCATCAGGAGGTACGCATCATCAACGACGCCCGCATTATTTACGAGAACGTCAATTCGTCCGAACTCCTTGTGAATGGTGCGGAACATATCCTGCACCGCCTTCAAATCGGAAGTGTCTGCCTTAACTGCGATTGCGTTTCT
>JBJESA010000125.1:0-3014 GCA_051882535.1 Oscillospiraceae bacterium | reverse complement strand
CTTCTCAAACAACTTGATGATGTCCGCACGATGTTCGATTTTGCTACAGACAGTACGATGGTAGACGCACTCATCTACGAGGAAAACGCACTTCTCTGCCGTTTGGAAAAACTTTACAAGGACGCACGTGAACAGGGAATTTCGCTTCGGATATACGAGAATAGAAAAAGTTAGTGGCGAGTTGTGCTAATTCTCGAATAATCGACAAGTTTCTGTGTACAATATGTTTGCGGCGGAAATGCCGCTTAAATATTTCACTTGTTCACAGGAGGAACAAAATTATGTCTAATCAGAATCAGAATAATCAGCAGAACCAGAACAATCAGCAGAATCAGAATAATCAGCAGAACCAGAACAACCAGCAGAATCAGAACAATCAGAACAAGCGTTAAGCGGAGCCGGGGATTTCCCCGGCTTTACATATTTTTTTAAAAAAGTACTTGACAATTAAATTGAAGTGTGGTATAATATAAAAGTTGAAAGCGTCAGGTGCTGAAAAAGTCACAGGGACGCAAATATTTGTGGAAAGATGGCTGAGCTGGTCTAAGGCGCACGATTGGAAATCGTGTAACGGCTAATACCCGTTCAAGGGTTCGAATCCCTTTCTTTCCGCCAGCGTGCCGCTGGACCCTTTTCGTACAAGGGTTCAGTGGCTTTTTATTATCCGCTCGGTAGAGAAAAATCTTTTTGGTCACGATTAGACAGTTGAATAAAACACCCCTCAGCAAAGCTGAGGGGTGTTTTGTTTAACGTAATGAGGGCTATTTTGTTTTAGTCTGTTTTATTTTCGATGATGCTGCTCGTGTGACCTACAATCTCCTTTATCTCAGCACAAGACAGTTTTTCGAGGAAATTTCCTGCTTCGTCGTGTATTAAAATGCAATCATCATCGCTGTGTTCTTTCAGAAACTTGAACAGCTTGCCACCGGGTAGTTTGCAGCACTCGTTGTTTATCTTTTGAATCTCATTCATGACTTCTTCCGAGGTCTGGGCAAACTCGGGAATTGGTTTTCCGAGATAGTAGCCCTGACCGTAGTCAACGTCCAAATCAATCAGAGTCTTGAGCTCATCGGCGGTTTCAATGCCTTCGGCGAGTATCTTGATGCCGGAGTTCTTGCCGAAGATGGAGAGACTTTTTACAAATGTCCGCTTGATTTTGTCTTTATCAACGTCGCGTACTATCGCCATATCAATCTTAATAATATCGGGATTTAGCAGGCAGATGCGATTGGGACCCGCGTACTCTGAACCGAAATCGTCAATTGCGATTTTGTAGTTCTGCTTGGTGTAGTGCTCGATGGACTTGCGGAATGTCTTGGCGTCATCTATGGAAGTGCGTTCGGTAATCTCGAATACGATGTCATCGGGATTGATGTCGTATCGCTTAAGATATCCCGAAGTCACGCCGCTGCGGAATTTCCTGTCGTGGATAACGTTCGGGTCTACGTTGACAAATAGCTTCGCCCCGCTGGGCTTTGCTTTCGCTCCCTTAATTGAAATCTTACGGCAAATGGATTCCAACTCCCACAGGCAGTCGAGCTTTTCAGCAATGCGGAACATCTCTTCCGTGTTGAAACTGCAGTTGGTTAGGTCAATTCGGCTGAGTGCTTCATATCCGTAAACCGAGCCATCGCAAAGTGATACTATCGGTTGGTAGACTGCGTGAACTTTGCGTTTATCAAGCACTTCGGTAAATTGGCTGCGTATGTTCTTGGTTATTCTCATTTTCTCTTGCCACCTATCTATTACTATATTTCGTTGCCTATCTTAACCATATTATAAACCGCAGTTTGTTAATTTTTCAATCATTCGCTTGTTAAATCTATGAAAAGCAGTTTGCAGCCTTAACCTTTGCGAATTGCCCAAAAATAAAACTGCGTATCTCGCGATACGCAGTTCTTTTGTTAGCAACCGGATATAAATCAGAAAATCTGTCCCGGGAGCTTCAATTTCTCCTTGGGCGGGAATTGCTTGTCGAATTCTTCCGCTTTTTCCTCATCAACGAGGTAGCATTTCGGAGTATAGTATTTTCCCGTTACGCCGTCAAGGTATCCGGGCGTGAGTTCAATACACAGGAAAAACGGCGTTTCCTCCTCGGCGGGAGTATCGTAGTAGCGAATGCCGTACTCCGAAGCGAGCTTAAACCCGCTCTTGCCGTAGAAATCGATATTGCCCTCGAAGCATAACGCTCCTGCACCCATCGCTGCCGCTTTCTCAAGCGAGTAATCAAGCAGAATCTTGCCGTAGCCCTGACGCTTGAATTCGGGAGCAATGCAAATAGGCCCCATCGTCATAATGGGGATGGTTCTTCCATCATCGGCGACTATTTCCGCACGTGCGAAAACGTTCTGACCTATGATTTTTCCGTCCTTCTCCATAACGAAGTTGAGTTCGGGAACAAACGCCGCATCGTTCCGCATAGTGTTCAGAACATAGTGCTCCAGACAACCCGGGCGGTATACGTTCCAGAATGAGTCGCGGACGAGGTTTTCTACCTCATAGCGGTCAGCGGTGGTTTCGTTTCTGATAATGATGTTGCTATTCATGGTTTTTCCTCCTGATGTCGTAAATAATGTGATTGGTACGAACACGGGAGGTCGAGATATTCAGCGTGACCTCCCGATCAGGCTGCTATCTCCAATGTGTTGAGCTTGTTGGTGTTTCTCAAAAAGCACTCTCCAAAATAAAAAAACTAAATAGGCGAACCTGCTCGTGATTCAATGATACCATAATTGTGGCGAATTGTCAAGAGGGTAATCCAAGAATTTAGTAGAACTCTCGAATAGGACAGCGTTGTTTTTGCGATGTTTTGTGCGAAGCACAAAACCGAATTGCCTTCAGGGCAATTCGAGCAAAAACAATGCCGGCAATGAGTATTTGTCAAGCCCCTTGGGCTTGACAAATACCATTGCGTTGAACAAAATAGCCCTCGGCGAAGCCGAGGGCTATTTTGTTCAACTGGTGGAAGTTGAGGGGCTCGAACCCCCGACCCTCTGCTTGTAAGGCAGATGCTC
>JBJESA010000124.1:0-3033 GCA_051882535.1 Oscillospiraceae bacterium | reverse complement strand
GTAATTTGTTATAGGCTTCGAATGTCGCTCCATGCGGCAATAAGGTGCGAGGGGTCGCCTGCCGCCGAGTACATCATCCTATCGTAAAAGAATGCATCGGGCTGTTCCGAATAAAGCAAAGCACAGGAACTGTCCGTTGTAAGGGTTTGCCAACCGTTGAAATAGACCATACCGCCATCGGCTGTGTACTCCGTCTGCGGGACGTTATCAAATACAGTATGATAGCCGTTTTCGTCCTCGCTTAGCAGAAGCAGGTATTCTCTTCCACGGCACATGGGGTAGGGTGACCGGCTCACTACGGTGAGTGAGGAAGAAATTTCCGCTCCGGAAAATGCTTCGGTAACAGTAACGTCATAGCAGATACCACTCCCATCATCGGTTTTATAAACCTTATCAATCCGACCGCGAATGATTACGTCAGTTTGTGCAAGAATGTCCTCCTCAACGAAATACTCACCGCCGAACGGCTTGCCCGAACATTTCAGCAGGGTTTGGGAATAGGACGGGAACGAAAGCTCGTCATAGCGGAGCAGTTTTGCGGACGGCAGGGACTCGGAAACCGAGTCCACGCGATCTGCATTGGACGCCGGTTCTTCGAGATGAACGGAATTACCGTTACGGTCAGCAGAGGGACGGTCTTGTGATGCTGTTTCTCCGACAATTGCATTGTTGCTGTTGCTTTTGAAGTAAACCAAGTTGAATATCGCCGGAACAAGAAGAATAACCGCTGCACAGGCTGCGGCAAAGCCGCCAATCTTAACAAGTCGCGGAACAACAGAGCGTTTTGCGGGAGTGGCTTTCGGTTTAAGCAGTGCGTCTATTCTTGCCCAAAGAGCCTCCTTATCGGGTGCGGCAGTATTTATTTCTTCGGTGAGTATTTGTTTAAGCTGTTCTTCGGTCATGTCCCGCATACCCCCTTAAAATAATTTTGAAGCTTCTTTACTGCACTTTGGTAACGCCACGCGACCGTTCCCTGCGGCATTTTCAGTGCTTTGGCTATCTCCTTAAACGTAAAATCAGAAAAGAGCTTCAGGCTCACTACCATGCACTCAGTTTCGCTGAGAACCGCAAGAGCCTCGCTTACGGTTATGCTGCCAATAACTGCTTCCTCAAGGTTCTCTCCGCTTTTTGGTTCGGGTATTCCGCCGGTTTCTTCCTGTGCATTCAGCGTTGTTTCTGTGCGGCTGTTTCTGCGGAGTCGGTCTATAGCCATGTTCCGTGCCGCAGCGACTAGCCACGATTTATGCCCGTTTCCGCCTTTATAAGCGTCTGCGAGCCTGTCCCAGAGCTTTACAAAGAAGTCGGAGGTCAAATCCTCGGCATCCTCCCTGTTTTTCACAACACTTTGCATTACGGAAAAGATAAGCTTGAAGTACTCCTCGTAAATTTCGCGAAGCCCATCTCTTTCACCATTCCGTATAAGCTGAATGCAGATTTCAAAACGGCTGTCAGTCATTCCGTCACCACCCCTGCTGTTTAATATACGAATAAGCCTGCTGTTATTTATGGTAAAAATATGCACAAAATATTCTTATTTGTTTAGTGAAATATACCAAAATAAACAAAACGGAATTTTGTTTGTCGAAAAAGTATACTAACAGACTGGCGAGAAAGCTCCAGATGCTAGGAAGCGGCACCACGGCTAGGCTTTGTGCCTGCCGTGGTGCCGCTGACAACGCAGATGGGGCTTTATCGACAGTCTGAATAACGCCCCCATTGTTCGTGAGCGTCATTCAAATCACTTAAATCTGACAACCGCTGTACTACCGCACGGCAGTGGCAAACCCGTAGCTTTTACAGGAAGTCCAATCTCCTCGGAAATGATGTCAATATCAAACCGTTTGCCTATTGTGGTATGAAGCAGATAGCTCATAACCGACGCAGAAAGCCCGGTAGTGTAACTATTCAGCAGAACAAACAGCGGTTTGTCGCTTAGAAGCTGTGTTATATCGCACATCAAGCCGTAAATGCTGTCCTCGAGTTTCCACATTTCGCCGTTGGTTCCGCGTCCGTAGCTTGGCGGGTCGAGAATAATGCCGTCATACTTCACTCCACGGCGGATTTCCCGCTTAATGAATTTGTTAGCATCATCAACAATCCAGCGAATAGGCTTGTCCGACAGTCCGGATAACGCCGCATTGGAACGTGCCCAGTCTACCATTCCCTTTACCGCGTCACAGTGGCATACGGAAGCTCCCGCAGCCGCACAAGCAAGCGTTGCTCCACCCGTGTACGCAAAGAGGTTAAGCACGTTAATCGGGCGACCCGCACCCTTTATCAGTTCCGAGCAGTAGTCCCAATTGACAGCCTGCTCCGGAAAAAGACCGGTATGCTTGAATCCCGTAGGCTTTACCTTAAAACGTAGATTTCCGTAATTAATCTCCCATTCGTCGGGGAGTTTACGCTTATAGTCCCATGCACCGCCGCCACTTGATGAACGTATATAGCGTGCGTGTGCCGTATTCCACTCGGGGGCATTCTTGCTGTCGTTCCAGATAATCTGCGGATCGGGGCGAATAAGCGTCACATTCCCCCACCTCTCCAGACGCTCACCGTCCGAGCAGTCGAGAAGTTCATAGTCAATCCAATTGTCTGATAATCTCATAATATCCTCTTATCACAGTTTATCCCACACAACGCAGGCAGGAAGTGCGGTGTTTTTCATAAATTCTTCTGCACACGAGAGAAGATTCTCGTAAGGAATAATCTGCGAACGCTCTATCTGATAAACCTCGCCGTCAACGTTCACGTCAATCGTACCACGCATTGCTCTGTTCCCCACAGAAACATACATCTCCCCGCCCTCGCTTGCGAAATAGTTGAGCGAAGCACCGTCCTCACAGCACAATATCGCGATACAAGGGTAAGTGTCCTCTCCCTCGCCAAGCCAGATTTCTCCGCAAGCGGCATTTAATGCTGCTTTTAGTTCCTCGGTGTTATTTGCGGGGAAATTTCCGTTATTTGCACATACTATCATAGTTTCACCGTTATCAGGGCGGCAAAGGTGAGCAGTTGTTTGGAGATGTTTCCCTC
>JBJESA010000123.1:0-13104 GCA_051882535.1 Oscillospiraceae bacterium | reverse complement strand
TTTGTGCCTGCCGTGGTGCCGTTGACGAAGTAGATGTGCCTTTATCGACAGCCTGGCTGTTATAATAATTGCTCAAGCAGTTTTACTATAATTCTGTAATACTGCACATCGCCCAAATTCCATGTGGTATGGGCGTTTACTGCGTCCAGACTAAGCACATATTCTTTGCCGCTCTTGCCGTGAACAACAAAATGCTGGAATGCAAAGTTGCTTTGTTCCATCAGCTTTTTGAACACCTCGGGGGCACGTCCCGCAAAATACTCGGAGTTGTTGGTCGTAAAGAACCCATTCACATACTCGCGTGTCAGTCCCTCGTCATAGATGTAGCCGATAGTACGGCGAATCAATTCGAGGGTGAGGTGCTTTTGCCCGTACTGCGATTTTATGCACCGGTTTGTCTTGTCGTAAAGCACAATGCGTTCTATGGAGAAATAACGTGCAACGCTTTCCAGAACATCGTCCACATCAAGACGCTCACCGCAGACAATGGAATTCATAAGCTTGCAGACAAGCTCGCTCTTGTCAAAGCCCGACTTCTTGAAACCATACTTTATGATATCTTTCGCGGGGCCGTGTTTCTCCTCGTTGTAGACGATATAGCGATTCTTGCCCTTGTCCTTTGCACGGTACAGAAAAGCGTCCGCCAGCTTGAACATCTCCTCAAACGTGCCGTTGTAATCGTCCGGATACACCGAACAGCCGACAGACAGAGAGGTCGAAAAACCGTCTTTCTCCTCGCTGTATGCCGTTGTCGCAAGAGAACGCATTCCCATCATTGTAAAGCGTACCTGCTGAATATTCTCAAAATCATCATACACTACAAAGAACTCGTCGCCGCCTATTCTGCCGACCTTGCCCATATTTCCGACGGACTGTATGAGAATATCCGAAATTCTGCGAAGAACCTCGTCGCCCTTGGAGTGACCGAAGTTGTCGTTTACCTGTTTGAAGTCGTCCAAATCCACAATCGCAATTGCGGTTCGCTGATGACGCTCGTTTATCCGCTGTTTTGCATAGTCGGTGATACGTTCCTTGGTGTAAACGCCTGTAAGCGGGTCGAGCAGGTCGAGAAGCGATGTGGATACGCACGAAGGTCCGAATCTTCCCACCGTCTTTTCGTGGACAATGTTTTCGTAAGCGGCAAGTCCGGTAAGCGTGAGCTTCTTGTCCTCGGCGATACATTCCACACGAGTGGAGAAAGCACGCACGCCTGTTCGGATATTCGACACGAACTTCGCAAAATCCTCGCGGGAAACGTCCTTAAGCTTGCGGCTCATCTTCTCCTCAAATTCGTCAATCGGGACAGTACACAGCACATTCTCCTCGATACTGTCACGCCAGAGGGCTATCTCGCGGGTGTGAGCATTGTAGGAATAAATCAAGTCGCTGTACTGACGCGTCAGGTCGTTGTTTATACGCTTGTCCAGAGCGGCATTTTCGCAGACATCAACCAGTTCTTCAAGCTCTATCATACGCAGTCTTATTGCGTCCGAGAAAATGGGCGGCAAAATCTGACACGCCATAGTGACGGGCTTTCCATCGCCGTCTTCTATGTCTATCAGAAATGTTTCGCGGTACTTTTCCTCGTTTACATACTGCTCGAGAACCTGCTTGGAGTTCCCCAGAAGCATACTGTCAAAACTCACATAGAACCGATATTTCAAGAATGCGAAAGTCGCCGCGTCAGAATAAATGAAGTCGTAATTGTATCTGTCAAACTCCATTTCGCACATTCGACGTTTGAATTCATTGCTCATAAATTCACCCCAAAATCTTACAGTGGATTTTTCTGTCTGCCTTTTTTCTGTTTTTTGTGTATTTATAGTATTATAGCATATTTTATCTGAAATTTCAAGTAATTTCCTTATGGGTGACAAGCATATCCATCATTTTGTGAATTTTGCACATAGCACGGGACAGTTCTCCGTATAAGCAGCACACTTCGTGGGTGTATTTCAACCGTTCCGCCCACTTTGTACAGTGCCGTGGAAGAAGCCCGCCTGCCGTCCGCGTAAACATCACATTCCCCGCCGATTTCGAGGATTATCGTCTGCGGGAGCGGGTTTACGGCTAGGGTGAAATTCCCGATTCGGGCGAGGAACGCTCCGTCTTGCAAGTCAGCGAACGACACCATACCGCGGATTTCCTCGGCACTCTCCATGCGAAACTCGGGGAATGTCTTGCGTATAGCGATAAGCCCCTTGTAGTACTCCGCCACATCTCGGTGAGCGGTGACGTTGTCCCATTTCAGCGAATTCACGCTGTCGGGGGATTTGTAGCTGTTATGGTCGAATCCGTTTCCCTCGGGGAGCGGCTTTGACCGCAGAAACTCCTGCCCCGCCGCGATAAACGGCACTCCCTGAGAGAGGAAGATAAGAGCCGCACCCAGCTTATCGGCGGCAATTCGTTCTTCCTCGGTAGAATTCGGCATCGAGAGGGCGAGTTTGTCCCAAAAGGTGAGATTGTCGTGACACTCGGTGTAGTTTATCCACTGTGCGGGATTATCGGCATTGTTAGGGCGACAGTTTTCCCGCTCTCGGGGAATGTCGGGGTGGAAGATACCGCCGACAAGTGCGGATTTCATCAAATCGGCACGGCTTTGGGCATTGCCGTTGATATAGCCGCAGTCCTCGTCCGAAAACACGGAGCCTTTCACGCAGTCGCGGAACTCGTCCGAAAACAGCGAATACGCGGGAATTTTCGCCGCATTGTTGATAATGCCGCGTTCCTCCTCGGGGAGAGGAGAAGCACCGCCCGTCCAGCCCTCTCCGTACAGAAGCACATCGGGGTTAATCTCACGGAGCCGCTCGGCACAGAGGTTGAGGGTGTCGATATCAATCAGCCCCATCAAATCGAAGCGGAATCCGTCAATATGGTACTCGGTGAGCCAATGTATAAGGCAGTCGCAGATAAGCTTCCGCACCATCGCACGTTCGGTGGCGACTTCGTTTCCGCACCCCGAGCCGTTAGACAAAGTGCCGTCCTCGTTATGACGAAAGCAGTAGTCGGGGAAAACCGGATTCAGCGGGGATTTTTCCACATCGTACACATGGTTGAACACCACGTCCATAATAACGCCGATTCCCCGCTCGTGTAGGGAATTTACCATTTCCTTAAACTCCCGCACACGGGCGAATCCGTCATTCGCATCGGAGGAATACGAACCCTCGGGGCAGAAGTAATTCAGCGGGTCATAGCCCCAGTTGTAGGCGGGGGATTTCGCGGTTTCGTCCACGCTTGCGAAGTCGAACGCGGGGAGCAGGTGGACGTGCGTTATCCCCAAATCCGCGAGGTAGTCAAGCCCCGCGATGTCGCCGTGCGAATTCTTAACCCCGCACTCGGTAAAAGCGGAAAATTTTCCGCGAGCCTTAAAATCCGCACTCTCGTCCATCGAAAAATCCCGAACGTGCAGTTCGTAAATCATAGCCCTTGACTTTGGAACAGCGGTGAAAGGCACAGCTTTCGGGAGCAGTGCGGGGTTGTAGATGAACCCCCGCCGCCCGTTCGCACCCGCCGACTTCGCGTAGGGGTCGATAGTTTCCCGCTCTCTGCCGCCGATAACGAGCGAGAGGGTGTAGTACACGCCGTCAAGATTGCCCGCGGCGGTGACACTCCAATAGCCATTCTCCGAAATCATCTCCAACCGCTCATACGGCAAGTCGGCGAGGGCGGTGCGGTAGAGATTGACGGTCGCCCGCTCGGCAGGCGGCGACCACACGCGGAATACGGTACGCTCGGGGCTGTAGATAGCTCCGAGTGGTTTATCGGCGGCGAATTTTGCGTCAATTTCGGAAAAATCCGGAAAAATCGGGTTTTTCTTTCTCATAATTTACCTCTCATTATTTTCATCAATTCAACAATACTATTCTCAAAACATAATCCAAAAGTTGAAAGGAGATTTTTACTTTGAATATATCTAATCAGGAATACGGCAGACTGGTAAAACGCCACTCGCCGCCTTCCGCTATGTATAAGACTCTCCCGCTTGCCTTTGTAATCGGCGGCGGAATCTGCGTGTTGGGCGAGGGACTTCTCAATATGTTCGCCTACTTCGGTCTGGATGAAGAAACGGCGGGAATGTGGACGTCCATATCGCTTATCTTCCTCTCGGCACTGCTGACGGGACTGAAACTCTACGACCGAATCGCACAGTATGCGGGAGCGGGTACGCTTGTGCCGATTACGGGATTTGCAAACTCCGTGGTATCTCCCGCACTTGATTTCAAGAGCGAGGGCTTTGTCCTCGGACTGGGTGCAAAAATGTTCGTGATTGCGGGGCCTGTGCTGGTGTACGGCATAACCGCGTCTATCGTCTACGGTATTATCTACTATATCGTAACGCTGTTTCAGGGGGTGATGTAATGGCTGTCTGCGAGGGAAAAACGTTCGAGTTCAGCAACGCTTCGATTGCGTCCTATGCGGCGGTAGTCGGCAAAATCGAGGGCGACGGGCCGTTTGGCTCGGAGTTTGACGAGATTGTCCCCGACAACAAGGGCGGTGCAAACACTTGGGAAGAAGCCGAGGGGCTTCTTCAGCGTAAGTCGCTCAAACACGCGATGGACAAGGCAAATCTCTGCCCCGCCGAGATGGATATGATTTTCGCGGGCGACCTGCTCAACCAATGCACAGGCTCGTCCTACGGGCTGAAGGATTTCTATGTGCCGTTTGTGGGAATATTCGGGGCTTGCTCGACTTTCTCGCTTGGTCTGATTCTTTCCGCTTGCTTGGTGAACGCGGGGTATGTGGAGAACTGCGGTGCGGTTGCGTCCTCGCACTTCTCGTCTGCGGAGCGGCAGTTCCGTTTCCCGCTGAACTACGGCGGAGTTCGTACTCCCACCGCACAATGGACGGCAACGGCGGCAGGTGCGGCGATTGTCCACAGTATGCCCAAAGCGCCGTATATCCGCAAAGCCACAGTCGGCAAAATTCAGGATATGGGCGTAACCGACGCGAACAATATGGGAGCGGCAATGGCGGGTGCGGCTTACGACACAATTTCCCGCCACTTCTGGCACACCGCCACCACCCCCGAAGATTACGATGTGATTATCACGGGCGACCTAGGACAGGTGGGCAGCGAGATGATGTACGAGCTTTTCAAGCGTGACGGAGTATCAATCGAGTCGAAGCACAAGGACTGCGGACTTCTCCTCTACGACCGTGAGAAACAGGACGTACACGCAGGCGGCTCGGGCTGCGGCTGCTCCGCGTCTATGATGTGCGGACACTTCCTCAAACACGTTGAAAACGGCGACTTGAAACGTATTCTCTATGTGGCAACGGGTGCGTTGATGTCCCCCACTCTGGTGCAGCAGGGAAACGCAATTCCCGGCATCGCCCACGCGGTAGAGATTACGGCGTAATAAGGAGGGTTTATGGATATTTTTCTGGAATATTTCCGGGCATTTGTAATCGGTGGGCTTATCTGTGTGATTGGTCAGCTGCTTATCGACCTCACCAAGCTCACCCCCGCACGAATACTCACTTCGTATGTGGTGGCGGGCGTGATACTCGGAGCGGTGGGAGTGTACAAGCCGCTCGTGGATTTTGCGGGCGGCGGGGCTACCGTACCGCTGACGGGATTCGGCTATCTGCTCTCCAAGGGAGTGCGTGAGGCGGTGGACGAGCGGGGAATAGTCGGTGCGTTCACGGGCGGATTCACCAATGCCGCAGCGGGAGTAGCGGCAGCGATATTCTTCGGACTGCTTGCGGCGTTGATATTTAAGAGCGGAAGCAAGATAAACGAGAATACGTGAGTAAAACGGGGGCTTTGCCCCTCGCCCCCTTGTTTTACTTTACGGCAAAGCGTTATTATGTGATTTTTGCTTTTTTGAGTAGTCGCACCCCCACCCCCTGCCCCCTCCCCCAAAGGGGGAGGGGGTTATAATTTAGAGGATACGTGGGGGTGCAACGCACAAACGACGGACAACGTCCGTCGTTTTGCCCACTCCCCCGTTCTGGGGGCAAGCCCCCAGACCCCCAAAGGTTCTTCGACAGACTGCCCCCTCCCATATGTGAGGGGGCTATTAGTTTACGTATGCAGAGGGGCACTGCGTGCCCCTCTGCACCCCCTGCCTGGGGGCTTCGCCCCCAGACCACCGAAGGGCTTTATCCATTTAGTATAAAACTTCTGAGCTGTTCTGCATTCTCCGCGAGGAATTTCGGGCTGTACTGTGAAAGTTCCTCTCTCGTGCGGAATCCCCACAGCACCCCGCAAGCGTCTATTCCCGCGTTTCTGGCGGTCTGCATATCCACGCTGCTGTCACCGACATAGAGCGGCTTTGTCCCCTCGTGACGATACTTCTCCGCGAAGTAGAGTGCGGCGTCGGGGGCGGGCTTTCGCGGGAATCTGCCGCTGTCGCCCGACACTTCGGCGAGCTTATCCCCGAAGAAACCGCTGAGCAGTTCCACCGAGTAGCCGTGTGCCTTGTTGGTGTTGCACACCGCCGTGATTCCGAGGGACTTCAGCTCCGCTAAAAGCTCGGGAATGCCCGCATACGGCACGGTTCTGTCCGCTTTGTGCTGCTCGTAATACTCCGCGAAATCCGCATAAACGCGGTCGTAGTCCTCGGCGGCATTCTCCGGGAGAATACGCCTGATAAGATTCGGGATACCGTTGCCGACAAAGGTTTTGTACTGCTCCTCGGGGTGGGTGGGGAAGCCGTGCTTTTCAAGGGCATAGTTGCAGGCGTCTGCAAGGTCGCCGAGGGTGTTCAGCAAAGTGCCGTCCAAATCAAAAATTATGGGGTTGTACATAGAAATCCTTCTTTCTTTAAATTCTGCTTTTATTATAGCTCAGAAAAAAATAAATGTCAACCGTGGTATGGGTTGAAATTTTCTCGCAGATGTGATATAATAATAGGTAGTTTATTTATTGGGGAGAATCCCATATCACAATCTGGAGAAAAGAATGGAATTTTTTGATTTATACTCTGCAAACAGACAGCCGCTCGGCAGACGCGTTCTCCGCGGCGAGCCTATACCGAACGGCGAGTACCACATTGTCGTGCAGGTGATGACGATAAACCGTAAAGGCGAAATCCTCCTTACCCAACGCGTCCCGCAAAAGACAAGCGGCGGCAAGTGGGAATGCTCGGGCGGCTGTGCAATATCCGGCGAAACCTCACGCAGTGCGGCTGTCCGCGAACTCTACGAAGAAACCGGAATACGTGCGTTTGAAAGCGAACTGTTCCTCGAGTGGTCGCTGACGACTGACAGTATGCTCCGCGACTTCTATATTCTCGTAAAAGACGCACCGCTTAGCAGCCTGCACCTGCAAGCCGCCGAGGTGTGTGCGGCAAAGTGGGTGACTTACGAGCGGCTGTGCGAGATGGTGCGGCTCGGTCAGACTACCCGCACAATCGCCCGCTGGCTGGAAAACCGCAGCCGCGAGCTGAAATACCTCACCTCTCGTGCCACCCCGAGCAACTCCTACAATCCCCGCAGACAGCGGTATGACTACTGATTCGGAGGAACATTTTGGATAAAAAATCGACAATCTCGGCTATAAAATCCCGCATAGAAAGCGGGAATATCTCGGGAAATTCGCTTGAGGAAATTTTTGCACGGTGTTTTCTCGCCGTGGAAAAAACGCTGCATATCACGCCGTTTGACGAACAGCTTTCGGCGGCACTCTCCCTTTCCGAGGGGCGTATGGTGCAGATGCAGACGGGCGAGGGCAAAACGCTGTGTGCGGTGTTTGCGGCTTGTTATGAAGCACTCCGCGAGAACGCACCCGAAAAGTCCTGCGTACACGTCCTCACCTTCAACGACTATCTTGCCGCCCGTGACTGCGAGTGGATGAAGCCCGTATACGACGAAATGGGCGTTTCTGTCGGCTGTATTACGGAGAGTACTCCCCGCGAGCAACGCGGCGAACTCTACAAGCGGCAAGTGCTCTACATCACCGCCAAAGAAGCGGGATTTGATTATTTGCGGGACTTCGTTTGCTTAGATCCGAGCGAAGCCGTTTTCCCCGAGAACCTCAATTTCGCTTTGTTTGACGAAGCGGACAGTATCCTGATTGACGAAGCACGTATCCCGCTGGTTATCGCGGGCGATGTTGCCGTGTCGAGTGCGGAGGACGTCAGCGGCGTCTACGACAAACTTGGTGATTTCGGCTCGGACGATTTCGAGCTTGACGAGGAGAGCCGCAACGTCTACCTCACGGACGAGGGTGCGGATAAGGCGGAGGAAATATTCGGGTGCAATTTGTATGCAGAGGGAAACGCCCCGCTGCTGGCGAAAATCTGTGCTTGTCTGAAAGCCCGTGACGTCCTCACCGAGAATAAGGACTATATCGTGCGGGACGGTGCTGTTGTGCTGGTGGACGAGTTCACGGGAAGAGCCGCCCCCGGGCGTGTTTTTCCCGGAGAACTGCAAGCCGCAGTCGAAGCGAAGCACGGCTTGAAAATTACCTCCCGCGGGCGAATTATGGGAAATATCGCATTGCAGTATTTTGCGAGATTGTACCCGAAACTGTCGGGTATGACCGGCACAGCGGAGGACTCACGCGAGGAGTTCGAGAAGTTCTACGGAATACTCACCGATGTTATCCCCACGCGACTTCCCCTTGCGAGAACGGACAAGCCGCTTGAACTGTATTACGATAAGTCGGAGAAGCGAAAGGCGATTCTCGCGGCAACTAAAGAAGCCGCCGACTCCCGCCGCCCTGTGCTTGTCGGCAGCGAGAGCATAGAGGAAAGCGAGAGCATAGCCGCCGATTTGGAGAAGATGGGCATTTCCTGTGCCGTACTTAACGCGAAAAACAACGCCGAAGAAGCGGAAATTATCGCCAATGCGGGAAAGCTCGGGGCGGTGACGATTTCTACCAATATGGCGGGCAGAGGCGTGGATATCAAGCTGGGCGGAGTTGACGAGGGTGAGGGCGAAAAACAAGCCGTAATCGACCTCGGGGGACTGCTGGTGCTTGCCACTTCCATGCGTGAGAGTTCCCGTATCACCAAGCAGCTTCGCGGACGTGCGGGGCGGCAGGGAGATGTGGGCGAGAGCCGCTTTTTCGCCGCTCTCGATGACGAAATTATGATAAAAAACGACCTCAAAGGGCTTGCGGGTCGGCACTACCCGACCGAAAAGACCGAGGGGCCGCTTACCGATAAAACCTTGCTGCGTGAAGCGGAGCGTGTTCAGCGAATATCCGAGGGCGATAGCTTTGACGAGCGTGTAAATCTGATGAAGTACACCCACATCGGAGAGAAACACCGCGAGATTACTTTCAAGCGGAGAATGTCGCTGCTGGACGGCACCTACAACCCGCAGTTCTGGCAGAATTCGGAGCTGTACGGCAAAGCCGCCGAAAAGTTCCCCGAGGAAGAAATCCAAAAGCTACAGAACAAGGTGTTAGCGTTACTGCTTAACGAGTTCCACAGCGATTATCTCGACTATGCGAACTACCTGCGTGAGGGAATCCACCTCACACAGATTGCGGGACGAAATCCCGCCGAGGAGTACAATATCGCCTGCGAGGAGTACTTCGAGAATGCGTTGAATGAGATTCCCGACCGTATGGAAGCGAAACTTGAACCGCTGCTCGACTGTGCAAAAATCGAGGACTACCCGCTTGACGCCCCCACCCGCACCTACACCTACCTGCTGAACGATATGGGCGAGGAGTTCAAGGCGAAGCCTATCCTGATGGGGCTGTTGTCGGACGACTATGAGGCAGAAGCGAAAAAGACGTTTGAAAAACCGGACGAGCAAGAACCGGAAGAAAAAACTACCGAAAAGAAAAAGGGATTCTTCGGGCGATTGTTCGGGAAAAAATAAAACGAAATTAACGAGGTGAGTAGTTTGTCTACTGTTTGTGCAATATCCACCCCCGCTGCGGTGGGCGGAATATCCGTTATACGAATATCGGGCGAACGGGCTTTTGAAATCGCCGAACAGGTGTTCAAGCCACTCTACCCCGTAACCAAAATCTCCGAAATGAAAGGCTACACCGCCGCTTACGGTCGTATATATGACGGCAGCCTTGACGGAGAACGGCTGGACGACGGCGTGCTGCTGGTATTCCGTGCCCCTCATTCCTACACGGGGGAGGACGTTTGCGAAATCTCCTGCCACGGCGGAATCTATGTCACGCGGCGGGTGCTTTCCGCGTGTCTTAAAGCGGGTGCGGAGCCTGCGGCGGCGGGTGAGTTCACCAAGCGGGCACTGCTTAACGGCAAACTCTCGCTCACCGAAGCCGAGGCGGTTGCGGATATCATCAGTGCACAGGGGCAGCAGCTGCTTTCTTGTTCGAATATTCAGCGGGAGGGTGCTCTTTACCGCCGCACAGAGAAAATCGCCGATATGATTATGGAAATCTCCGCACAGATTTCCGCATGGATTGACTACCCCGAGGACGATACGCCCGTGGTTACCCGAGATTGGCTGCTCGAAAAGCTCAACGCCGTGAAAGCACAGTTCGATTCGCTGCTTGCGGGGTACGACACGGGGCGGCTGATACGCAGCGGAATATCCTGCGTTATCGTGGGCAAGCCGAATGTCGGCAAGTCCACGCTGATGAACGCACTTGTAGGCTCTCAACGCAGTATTGTAAGCGATATTGAGGGTACTACCCGCGACATTGTGGAGGAAACGGTAAACCTCGGCGGTGCGGTGCTGCTGGTGTCCGACTGTGCGGGTATCCGCGAAACGGACGATACCGTTGAGAAAATCGGCGTGGAGATAATGCTTAAAAAACTGGAAAACGCGGATATTGTGCTTGCGGTGTTTGACGGCTCACGAGTGCTGTCGGACGAGGACAGACGGCTGATAAAGCTCATCAGCGGCAAGACGGTTATCCCGATAGTCAACAAGTCCGATTTGCAGAGAACGCTTGAAATCGAAAAACTGGAAGAACTTCTCGGGGATACGGTATGTATGTCCGCTATGGACGAGGACTGCAAGGAAATTCTCGGTGACGAGATTTCCAAGCGGCTGAAACTCGCGGATTTTGACGCTGATGCGGGATTTATCGCAAACGAGCGTCAACGTGGCTGCGTTCTCCGTGCGGCAGACGCAGTGGAAAACGCACTGGACGCCGTTAATGCGGGTATCACCCCCGACGCGGTGGGAGTAAGTCTGGAGCAGGCTCTTGATGCGGTGTACGAGCTTTCGGGCAAACGTGCCGCAGACGAGGTTATAGACGAAGTATTCAAGCGATTCTGCGTAGGAAAATAAGAGGGAGATAGTATATGAATATTCTGGTTATAGGCTGCGGAATGATAGGCTCGTCGCTTGCGGAAACGCTTGACAGCATGGGTCACGATGTGTCGGTAATCGACAAAAGTCCCGAGAAGCTGGAAACGCTCTCCGCGGATTTCAACGGCTTCACCACGGTGGGTGTGCCGATAGACCAAGAGGTACTAAAACGTGCGGGAATCACCACCTGTGACGCTCTGTTCGCTGTTACGGGCGAGGACGATATGAACATCATGGTGTCGCAGATTGCACGCCGAACCTACAATATCGACAAGGTGTACGCACGAGTGGTTGACATCAAAAAGGGCGAGGTTTTCGAGAAACTCGGCATAAACGTAATCTGCCCCACCAAGCTTACTGTAAATGCGGCTTGCAAGGCACTTGAAAAAGATACCAAGGAAGAAGAATAAAAAAACTACAGGAGAATTCAAATGAAATCAATTATAGTCGGCGGCGGAAAGGTGGGTTTCTACCTCGCCAAAACGCTGCTTGAACACAACTATCAGGTGTTGATGATAGAGAGTGACCGCGAGCGTTCCCGTTACTGTGCCAATCACCTAGATGCGGAGGTGACTTTCGGAAACGGCACGACCGTTGAAGCCCTCGAAGCCTGCGGTGCGGACAAGGCGGACTGCGTTATCGCCGTTATGGGTGCGGACGAGAGCAACCTCGTTTGCTGCCAGATTGCCAAGAACGTATTCGGAGTGAAAAAGACGATAGCCAAAGTCAACAACCCCAAGAACACCCACGCACTGAAGGAGTTGGGAGTGGACATAGTAATTTCCGCTACCGACAACATTATCCAGCTGTTGGAACACGAGGTGGATTTAAGTGCGATGAAGCCGCTGCTTTCCTTTGACGAGGACGATGTTTCTCTGATGGAAGTCACTCTCCCGAAGGACTACGCACTCGAGGGCAAGCAGCTAAAGGAAGTGGAGCTTCCCAACACCTGCAACATAGCCTGCATTCGCCGCGGCAGCCGCACCATAATCCCACGCGGCGGCACGATGCTGCTAAGCGGAGATGTGCTTCTTATCGTGATGAAGAACTCCGAGGAAAAAGAGCTTCGAAAAGTACTTAAGGTAAAGGATTAATACATTGAAAGGATACCATCATGGCTTTATTCAATAAGAAAACAAGCGGCAAGAAAGAAACTGCAACTAACGAACTAGACCGTGAAAAAGAGAAATTTGCGGGATTTGTTCTGCTCTCCGAGCCGAAGTGGAGCAAGACGCAGTTTGTCGCCGATATGAAAGAGGAGTGGGGAATCGACCTTTCCAACGGTCTGGGCGGCGACAATGACGCTCTCCCCAGCGAGGACAGCATTATCTATGCAGATTACAACGGAATGAGGGTTATCACGGGACTTGTGGACGCTCCCATTCCCGCCAGAGAAGCCGAGCATTTCGCTATGGCTAACTATATGTGGAAAGACGCGGTTTCCGAAACAGAAAAGCACACCGCCCACCTTATCCTGACGGTTATGGGCGATGGCGAGCCGATGGAGAAAGCAAAGCTCTACGTCAAGGCTGCCGCCGCCGCTCTCAAGCAAAGCACCGTGCTTGGATTCTACTCCAACGGTGCGGTGTACGAGCCGCGAATGTTCCGCGACTGTGCGGAGATGATGCGTTCGGACGATATTCCGATAATGAATATCGTATGGTTCGGTCTTTTTAATGACGGAAAACAGGCGGGCGTGTACACCTACGGAATGAGACAGTTCGGCAAGGAAGAAATCGAGGTCTATGTTCCCACGGACAAGGCAAATCTCAACAGTATGCGTCAGTTTGTTTTCGGGACAGCATTGTACGTTCTCAAGGAGAACGTTACACTGAGGGACGGAGAAACCATCGGCTTCTCCGCAGAGCAGAAGCTCCCCATCACCATAAGCCCCGCACT
>JBJESA010000122.1:0-3051 GCA_051882535.1 Oscillospiraceae bacterium | reverse complement strand
AGCTTTTCGGTAAGTTCTGCAACCAATTCCTGCTTTTTAGCAAGTACAGACTCACTAGGCATGTTAATTTCCTCCTTTAACAGTATTAGCTGTTAAAAAAACAAATCCCTTCCCGCATAAAGACAGAAAGGTAGATAGAGTATTCATTCTATCCATTCTTCGGTAGGCTCGCTAAAGCGAATTATAGACCACATTTTTCGAGGTCAACCTACTGTCTTTAGAACAGCAATGATATTATATCACATAATTTTCATTTTGTCAAGCATTTTTTTAAAATTTTTTCTCTTGTTTTTTTTCGGAAAGTATGCTACAATATATAGATAGGAAAAACTTGAAATGGGGTGATGTTGTGGCTGCTTCAAAAAGAGTATCCGCTGGCGGAGCACAGAGAGTTATTCTGCTTGACGAAATCAGAGGTTTTGCTATTATATGTATGGTGGTATACCATACGCTGTTTCAGCTGAAATACTCCTTTGGCGTTAATGTCCCGATTTTTTTTGATAGTTGGTTTGACGTTATTCGTGATATTTTTGCGGGGGCATTTATATTTATATCGGGTGTAATGTGTCGGTATTCGAGCAATAACCTGAAGAGAGGCGTGCAATGTTTCTTTCTTGGAATGGCGATTACCTTTGTAGTGCCGTTCTTTGGAAGTCATATTTCGTTTGGTATTCTGCATTTTCTGGGTGTTTGTATGATGATATACGGATTGGCGGGTACTATTTTTGAGAAATTGCCGTCTACTGTAGGACTGATTGCTTCGGCGTTGCTGTTTGTTCTGACCATGAATATCCCAAGAGAATACTTCTATTATAATGGGAATTTATTTTATAACGGTGGATTCTTTGGAATTAAAGGACTGTTCGAATGGAATATCGCCAATGGAGCATATATGCATAATGAACTGGCACCGCTGGGATTCTTTAATTCCGCGTATCAAACTATGGATTACTTCCCGATACTTCCTTGGATTTTCGTCTTTTTGGGAGGAAGCTATTTCGGCGGCTGGGCAAAGGCAGGCGTTCTCCCGAAGTTTTTCTATAATTCGCACATCAAGTGGCTGGCTAATGTAGGACGCTACACTATCTGGATTTATATGCTGCATATTCCGATTGTGTATCTGATATGTATGCTGATTTTCCACTGATACCTTTATATAGTAGAGTTTTAAGGAATAACGCTGCCTGCAATAATGGAATACATTTGGGCTTGCATATTTCCGAGAAATATAGTATAATGTTTTTTAGACAGATAGTAGATTTTTGATATATGTTTTGTGATGGGCAAAATACAGAAAGGAAGGAAGAATATGGCAAAAAATAAAGTAGTTCCTGCAATATCTCTCAGGGGACTTGTAGTATTTCCCACGATGATACTTCATTTTGACGTGGGTAGAGAGCGTTCGGTCAATGCACTTAAGGCGGCGGCTGAAGAAGATGGACAGATTTTTCTTGTAGCACAGAAAGACCCTGCGGATACAGAACCCGCAGAGGGCGATATATATGAAGTAGGCGTAGTATGCCAGATAAAGCAGCTGCTGACAACACCCGATGGTTCTACCAGAGTATTGGTTGAGGGATTGTACCGTGCAAAGGCGGTAAGTATTATTGCATCTCCTAAATATTTACAGTATGAGGTAAAGGAGTACCCTTACCGTGATACAAAGCTTGCTGATTCCACTCAGGCAGCGGTAAAGCGTGCTCTTAAACACGCGTTTGACAGCTATGCACAGATTTCTCCCAAGATGCCGAGTGACCTTTACGAGAGCATTATGTCCGAGGAGGACTGTGTTAAACTCTTCGACAAGGTTGTATTCAATGTTGTTCTGAAACTGGAGGATAAGCAGAAGCTTCTCGAGGCAAACGGCACTCTCCGTAAAATGGAAATGCTGATTGGAATGCTTGAAAACGAAGTCGAGATTATGCTCACCGAGATTGACATTCAAGAGCAGGTGCGTGAGCAGGTAGACAAGAATCAGCGGGAGTACTATCTCCGCGAACAGCTGAAGGCGATTTCCCGTCAGCTTGGCGATGGCGAAAGTCCGATGGAAGAAGCGGATAGGTACATAGAGAAGATTGAAGAACTTAATCTGCCCGAGGAGTCGGAGGAGAAACTGATTAACGAGGCAGAAAAGCTGGTAAGAATGTCCGGTTCTTCGCAGGAAGCGGCGGTTATCCGTACCTACCTCGATACTGTGCTGAGTATTCCGTTCAACACGAGAACCAAGGATAAACTCAATATAGACGCTGCCAAGAAGCAGCTTGACCGCGACCACTATGGTCTTGATAAGGTGAAAGAGCGTATTCTGGAGATTTTGTCGGTAAGAGCACTTGCTCCCGATGTTAAGGGGCAGATTATCTGTCTGTACGGCCCTCCCGGAGTTGGTAAGACTTCGATTGGAAAGTCGATTGCCACGGCTCTCGGCAGAAAGTATGCGAGAATTTCGTTGGGCGGCGTTCGTGACGAGGCAGAAATCCGCGGTCACAGAAAGACATATGTCGGTGCGATGCCGGGTCGCTTTATTGCGGCACTCCGTCAAGCGAAAAGCATTAATCCCGTAATTCTGCTTGACGAGATTGACAAGATGGGCAGCGATTACAAGGGCGACCCGTCTTCTGCAATGCTTGAAATTCTGGATTCAGAGCAGAATAACGCATTTGTAGACCACTATGTGGAAATACCGGTGGATTTGAGCGATGTCCTGTTCATCACCACGGCGAACAGCCTTGACACAATCCCCGCACCGCTGCTTGACAGAATGGAAGTTATCGAGCTGTCGAGCTACACCCGTGAGGAGAAGTTCAATATCGCCAAAAAGCACCTTGTCCCCAAGCAGCTCAAGAAGAACGGCGAGAAGGCTTCTACCTTGAAAATTACCGACAAGGCTATTTACTCGATTATCGATTTCTACACACGCGAGGCGGGTGTGCGTAAGCTGGAACGCAGAATCGGCGAAATCTGCCGTAAGTCTGCGAAGAAATTGGTATCGGGTGAGAGCAAGGTGACGGTTACAGATACGAATATCACCGATTTCCTTGGTGTTCACAAGTA
>JBJESA010000121.1:0-3066 GCA_051882535.1 Oscillospiraceae bacterium | reverse complement strand
GCTTGCCCCCAGAACGGGGAGTGCAGAGGGGTGCGTTAGCACCCCTCTGCATACGTATAGTAATAGCCCCCTCCCCCTTCGGGGGAGGGGGTTGGGGGTGGGGGAAACCTCGTACGGCGAATCAAGCCGACTATTATCCGAACATTTTCGCTAAGCTCTCGGTAAGCTCGTCAGTGCAGCCATCGGAATAAACTTCCACATCGCAAGGTGGCATAAGTCCCTCGCACTCGCGGTAGATTTTCGCCTTGTAAACAGCTGTGCCAACGCCGTCATTGGCGGTTATCCATATGTTGGAGTAGCGGTTGTACTCCTCGTCATAGAGGTCGTGACCTACGGTGCAGTCGGTGATGGTGAAGCCCTTTTTGTAGAATTCGTTCAACGGCACGGAAAGCTCCTCCCAATAATTAACGGAGAAGAAGCGAGAGAGAAACCCCACACCCGAGTCTATATCCTCATCGGTTGTATACGTTGAAGCTTTAATCACCATTCTCTCAATGAATCGTTTCCTATGGTCGTCCGTGTAATTCACCATAACAAATCCATTTCGCAATCTATTTTCGTCGCTGATATCGCAAATGCCTCTTGAACCGACAATATCACCGGTATAGCGATTGTCCGCTTCTCGCATGAAAGCCAAATTCAATTCTCCGCCGTCCCCAAATACAATAGTGGCTTCGGTGTTAATCAGATAGCGATTTTCCTCAAAAAAACGACCATAATAGGAATGTGCGGTGATTTTCTTTACCTGTCTGTCGCCAACAATCTCGTTATACAATTCGGAAAATTTGGCGGCATTGTGTTTCTTGATGTTCTCGTATTCCCCCAAGCCATACCAATCGCTGATACCGCCACCATAGGTGACTTCGATGTATTCTTCAAAGTTTTTATCCGCGATAAGTTTGGCGAGTTTCTTGGCTTCAATCGACTGGCTAATCGTTTCAAAACTCACCATACCATCACCCTTGACAATTTGTCCGATTGAAAGAAAGCCCACCACTCCCAGCACTGCAATCAGTACCACGCCGAGCGAAATCATCACCGCAAGGTTCATCTTCAGGCGGCGGCTGAGTTTCTTGAAAACGTTCTTCTCACTGGGAACGGGCGGCGTTTTTTCCCGCTGAACCGACATTTCAAGCAGCTTGCGGCAATTATCGCACCCCTCGATGTGCTGCTTCACGGCGGCTCGGCTCGTATCGCTGCACAACCCCTCGCTGTACAGCGGAATGAGGTCCTTTACAACCTCGCAATTCATCTGATTATTATCCATTATTGTCCTCCTTTTCGATGATAGCGATTATCTTCTCCTTTGCACGGAAGAAAATTACCCTCGCCCAGTTGTCCGATTTGTCAAATAACGCACCTATGTCCTTGAACTTCATCTCTGCAAAAACGTGAAGCGAAAACACCTCTTTATACGGTTCTTCCAGTTGGTGGAGAGCCTTATGTATCTGCTGTGCCTGCAGTTTGTCGAGCGTTTTCTGTTCCACCGAATCGCCCGAAGAAACCTCTATCGCTTCGTCAAGCGGGAGATTGCGGGATTCGGCTTTCTTCACGTGGTTTAAGTAGAGATTACGTGCAATAGTACAGAGGTAAGTTTTAAGAGAACATCTTCCGTCGAACTTATCAATCGACTTTACCGCTTTCAGCATTGTATCCTGCACGATGTCCTCTGCAAGTTCCTCATTGCGGCACAGTCCGAGGGCGAAACGGTAGACGTCTTTCGCATACAGGCGGTATATCTCGTCAAATTCGCTGTTCGTACTCTTCACTTCCTCACCTCCCTATCTATTTGACAACCAAGCTCGGAGAACGTTTCAAATATTTTCTAATTAATTATAAAAGATTTTTCGGGGAAATGCAATAGAAAAAGCCGTCCGACTGCTCGGACGGCTTTTAAAGAGTATCACATCGCCTTTATCACTCCACAAGCGATTTTTTCGCCCGAATTGCCGGACGGTTGAGAGTTGAAATCGTCCGGCTGGTCGTGGATTATCACCACCCGCCCGATTATCTCGCGGACTGTGAATCGGTCGGTGAGAAACGACATCTGTGCATATCCGTTATTTCCGAAAAGCGGCGGCAGGTCACCCGAATGGAATGGGTGAGCACAGTTGCCCGGGTTGTAATGGCTCATTGCGGCGGCGAATGGGTCGCGGTTGTTCCCCATTTCGCCCATTTCTCCTCTCGGGCGATTATTCATATCACACTCCCGCCCCTCGTGGATATGGAAGCCGAAGATGTTGTCCCCACAGCCACGACGCGGACGGGTGGGAAGTCCCATTATCTCCGCGGATACGATTACTCCGCGGTTTGTCTGGCGAAACCGCACCACTCCCCGAATACGTGGGTATTCTCCACCGCCTTGTATCTTGGCAATTGCGTTCTGTCTTTCCATAAAATACCTCCATTCATATATGATAAACCATTTTATGCCGAAAACGGAAAATCTGTTCTCGGATATCCCGCGTAGTGCGGAACATACTATACGTGAGGTGATAATATGGCAAAGCAAGGAATGAAGCGGCCGGAAATCTCTCCACCGCACAAAAATGAAGTCCCGCCCGTCCCCGAAATCCAAGGCAAGGCGAAGCACGGAAACGAACGTGCGAATCCCATCATAGCGGGCACGCAGTCCCCGTCACTGAAAGTCTACCACACCAAGCCCCACGCGTCCGACAGACCAATCTCGGACGTCTACCCCGAGATAGATACCGATTTGGCTCGGGATAATATCGAGAATGATATTCCCGAAGCGGATTTGCAGGACCTCTGAAAAAATAGCCGTGGCATCAGGGCTTTACAAATACCATTGCGGTTTAACAAAACAGCCCTCAGCTTTGCTGAGGGCTGTTTTGTTAAACTGGTACAGCTTCAGGGACTCGAACCCTGGACCCACTGATTAAGAGTCAGTTGCTCTACCAACTGAGCTAAAGCTGCCTATGTAAAATTTAAAAGAATATGCCCCGCAATCGCGGGGACATATTCAACGTCAACAGGTTGACGTTCAAGTGTGGCTCCCCCGACTGGACTTGAACCAGTGACACCCTGATTAACAGTCAGGTGCTA
>JBJESA010000120.1:0-13191 GCA_051882535.1 Oscillospiraceae bacterium | reverse complement strand
CGATATCGGTACAGGCGGACGTGAGATTGGCTATATGTTCGGTCAGTACAAGAGAATCCGCAACGAGTTCACTGGCGTACTTACCGGTAAGGGACTTACTTACGGCGGTTCTCTCGCAAGAACAGAGGCTACCGGTTTCGGTCTTTGCTACTTCACCGATGAAATGCTCAAGGCTAACGGCAAGAGCTTCCAGGGTCAGACCGTAATCATCTCCGGTTCCGGTAACGTTGCTATCTACGCTACCAAGAAGGCTACCGAGCTCGGCGGCAAGGTTGTGACTGTTTCCGACTCCAACGGCTACATCTACGATCCCGATGGAATCGACCTTGATGTTGTAAAGCAGATTAAGGAAGTTGAGCGTGGACGTATTAAGGAATACGTTGGCAGAACTTCTCACAAGAACGCTGAATACCACGAGGGCAGCGTTTGGGGTGCAAAGATTAAGGCTGACATCGCTCTGCCTTGTGCTACTCAGAACGAGATTAACGGCGACTTCGCTAAGAACCTCGCTGAAAACGGCGTTTACGCAGTAGCAGAGGGTGCTAATATGCCTTCTACTCCTGAGGCTATCGAAGTTTACTTCGCAAACAAGATGCTCTACGGTCCTGCTAAGGCTGCAAACGCAGGCGGCGTAGCTACTTCCGGTCTTGAGATGAGCCAGAACTCCATTCGTTACAGCTGGACATTTGAGGAAGTTGACGAAAAGCTCCACGGCATTATGAAGGAAATCTTCAAGCAGTGCGACAACGCTTCCAAGGAGTATGGTATGCCCGGCAACTACATGGCTGGTGCTAACATCGCAGGCTTCCTGAAGGTTGCTGAAGCAATGAAGGCTCAGGGCTGCGTATAATCTGAGGTCATTGGAATAATATAGAAGTGCACGGAGAAATTCGTGCACTTTTTTGTCGATAGAAATGCCTTGACTTTTGCTCTTGATTGATTTATAATAAAATCACGGGGTAGTACACTCCGTTTTTCAATACAGTTATACAAGCAAAGGACGTTGAACAATTTGAAAAATGACAAAATGCCAAAAAAGTACAAAAAGCCTACTCACAAAATAGATGGCGTAAATCTCGCATATATTGGCTCAATCAGCGGATTAGTGCTTACAATGGCGGTAGTACTGATAGTTGTACCGAATTTGAATAAGAACGATTCCGAAAACGTCTATAGCGGGGCGAACACCTCCGATACTTCTTCCACTAGCAGAGAATTCGCCCAAACGGTCGAAGATTGGTTTTCAAACCAAGTTCCGACAGATAACCCGATAGCCTCTTCCCTGTCCTCCTCTATATCGACTGAATCGACTAAATCCGGTAAATCAGAGCCACAAAGCACTGTTACTTCAACAGGCAAAACATCTACAATTTCAACGAGCGAAACTGTTTCAAGCCGGACTTCACAAAGTACCATCTCCGGCAGTTCAGCTCAACAATCTGCTTTGACATCAACAAGCTCGGCACAATCCACCATGACATCAACGCCTGTCGAAATCCCCGAGCCGCCTGTCGAGCCGAACGCCAACAGCGACAAGGTAGTCTACGACAAGGACGGAATCGTGATAGTCGGTACACGTGCATTCTCCTTGTATTCTTCGGGCACCGGAAATTGTGCGAACTATGCGAATGTACTCAACAAGTTCAAGGCTAATCTCCCGAATGTCAATGTCTACAGTCTTGTAATGCCCACTGCGTGCGAGTTCTACTCTCCTCCCGAGATAGCCGAACGCTGCACAAGCCAGCTTGCGAATATCAATGCCATCAATCGCAATTTGAAAAACGTGACGCCCGTGGACGCATACAGCGAGTTGAAGAAGCACACCAACGAGCCGATCTATCTCCGTACCGACCACCACTGGGCGCCGCTTGGCGGCTACTACTCGGCGAAAGCGTTTGCAGAAGCCGCGGGTGTTCCATTTCTGCCGTTGTCCGACTACACCGAGAAGGTCAACACAGGCTATGTAGGCACGATGTACGGCTATACGAACAAGAGTGCAATTCTAAAAAATAACCCCGAAAACTTCGTGTACCATATTCCCAAGACCGTGGACTACACCACTACTTACTATAACTACAAGATGAGCGGCGGCTCAATTTCGGGTGCGTATGCTCCGATGGAAGCGGCGTTCTTTCTGGACTTTGGTGACAACAGTTCGAACAACTACTGCACGTTTATGGGCGGTGACGCGAAGATTGTCCACGTCAAAACAAGCATTAAAAACGGCAGACGGCTTGCAATTTTCAAGGACAGTTTCGGCAACACCATTCCGGGATATCTGTTCGGCTCGTTCGAGGAGATTTATGTGCTGGATATACGCTACTTCTCGCACAATGCGATTGACTTTATGAAGCAAAAGCAAATCACCGATTTGCTGTTCGCAAACAACACCACCGTCACCGCGAACGCTTCTATGACAAGCAAGATAGATAAACTCATCACACAGGCAGATATGGGATTTTAAGAGATAAAAAAGGAGCGGTTGATTTCCGCTCCTTTCGCTATTTTCAGAATATTGATTAGTGGTGGAAAAGTCTGATTCCGGTGAATGCCATTGCAATTCCGTACTTGTCGCAGGTTTCAATAACATTATCGTCACGGATAGAGCCGCCGGGCTGTGCAATGTAAGCAACGCCGCTCTTGTGAGCACGCTCGATATTGTCGCCGAATGGGAAGAACGCGTCAGAACCGAGAGCCACTCCGGTCATTTTGTCAAGCCATGCACGCTTCTCCTCGCGTGTGAATACCTCTGGCTTGGTCTTAAAGAATTTCTGCCACTCGCCCTCTGCAAGTACATCCATATAATCCTCACCGATATACAAATCGATGGTATTATCACGGTCTGCACGTCTGATATCGTCAAGGAAAGGAAGTTCCATTACCTTAGGGCACTGACGAAGCCACCAGTTATCTGCTTTCTGTCCCGCAAGACGTGTGCAGTGGATTCTCGACTGCTGACCTGCACCAATACCGATAGCCTGTCCGTCGCATACATAAGCCACAGAGTTAGACTGGGTATATTTCAAAGTAATCAGAGCGATTGCAAGGTTGTCGATTGCACTCTGGGGAATGTTCTTGTTCTTTGTGGGACGATTTGCGAACAGCTCGTCATTGATAACAAGCTCGTTTCTTCCCTGCTCGAATGTAATTCCATATACCTGCTTACGCTCAATGGGAGCGGGAGTGTAGTTCGGGTCAATCTTAATGATGTTGTAGGTGCCCTTACGCTTGGATTTGAGAATTTCCAGAGCTTCATCATCATATCCGGGGGCGATTACACCGTCAGAAACCTCACGCTGGATAATTCTTGCAGTAGAAACATCGCACACATCGGACAGAGCAATGAAATCGCCGAAGCTACTCATTCTGTCCGCACCGCGTGCTCTTGCATACGCACAAGCAAGCGGAGAGAGTTCTCCCAAATCGTCAACCCAGTAAATCTTCGCAAGCGTTTCAGTCAGCGGAAGTCCGATAGCCGCACCTGCGGGAGAAACGTGCTTAAAGGAGGTTGCAGCAGGCTTGCCTGTTGCGGCTTTGAGTTCCTTTACAAGCTGCCAGCCGTTGAAAGCGTCCATAAAGTTGATATAGCCCGGTCTGCCGTTGAGTACCTCAATGGGCAATTCTCCGTTTTCCATAAAAATTCTGGACGGCTTCTGGTTGGGGTTACAGCCGTATTTCAGTTCAAGTTCGGTCATAAAAAAATCCTTTCTGCGTATCTATTACTTGTTCTTGTTGACGATTCTGCTTTCGTATTTTCCTGTTTCGATGTCGATATAGCGTGTAAACAAGGATACCTTATTGTCTGCATTGAGGTTATTCCAAACGAAATCGGTGAATTCGTCAATGCTCATATCGGGAATAACCACGTCCTTAGGCTCACCCTCAAAACTCGGAAGTCTGCCATTCTCTTCATCGCGAGCATAAGTGTGAATAAAGCTGCCCTCGCCATTCTTGGGATTGCTGTACGCGAATGTGTAGCGGCGACAGGACGAACCATCTCCGTTTGCACTCTTGAGAATAGACATTGCATAGTTCATCGCCTTGTTTTCAAGGTGAATTACACCCGAAATTCTGGGCGTGAAATTGGGTTTGTCGTCCTCAAATTCACGGGTACGGAGCGACTGCTCGAAGCTCTGCTGCTTGTCCATAAGCTCGTAGATTGTATCGGTCTGGTCGCCGTTGGTAACAATAGTCTTGTTTCCGAGAACGCGAACAGGTGCATAGATAATAAGGTGGGGGTCGCTCATTTTGCTCTCATCGAAAGCCTGAGTGCGTATTCCCTCTCCGTCCTCAACGAAAACGCGGTTGCGACTGTTCTCGCTGCGTCCCATAATGAAATAAGCGATTACCGCTTTCTTTCCATCGGGCGATTTGCCGAGAACAATTCCTCTGCCGTGATAAGCGAGAGAATTCAGTTCCTTGTCAAGTGTAATCATAGTTATTCCTCCTAATATTCTTATAACTCAAAGTTTTCTTTGCTCAACTAACATAATTCCACTTTTTCTTCAAAAGCTTTTCGTTCCACGGAGAAACGCCGCGGTATTCTCCCGCATAAATCGGCATATCCTCACGTATAGCAATTTCGATAAACTCATCAGCCAAATCTTTCAGCCTTAATTTCAAACTGAACGCTATCGGGCTATCCTCGTCAGTAAGTAAATCGTGCTTTTCAAAAATCAGCTGAATCGGTGCACAGAGCTTTACAATAGACTCGGCGGTAATATCCGTATAGTTTGCCCAATCAAGCTCAAAGTTATCGCCGTTCTCCTCAAGAAAGTCCGTCAGATACTCGGCTGCACAATCCAAAGCACGTCTGAACGTTTCATTCTCCAAAGTGAGGCTTTCGAAATACTCGGCACATCTGCGTGCAAATACTTCCTCGCCGTCCCTGTCGGTCAAAAAGGGAACTTTACACCCAAACAGCACCGAATTCACAACGCCCTCAAGCCGCCCGAAATAACCCCTGCTCTCTTGTATTCCGTAGTCACTCAACCTTCGCCACTCCGTTTACAATCTTTATTCTGTCCTCGCAGAAGAGCGAAACCGCTTTCGGGAGCAGCTTCCACTCCACATTCTGCATAATTTTCAGCTGAAGAGATTCGGGAGTATCGTCACTCGCGACATCAACCGCACCCTGAAGAATAATCGCACCCGCGTCCGCCTTTTCGTTGACGAAATGCACGGTAGCACCCGAAATCTTTACGCCGTATGCCAACGCCGCTTCGTGTACCTTCAGTCCGTAGAATCCCTCACCGCAGAAACTCGGAATAAGTGCGGGGTGAACGTTGATAATCTTGTACGGATACGCCTTTGTGACGCACTCGTCCAGTATTGTCATAAATCCCGCCAGAACCACCAAATCTGCGTTCTGCTTGTTAAGTTCCGCAAGGATAGCCTCGCTGTACGACTTGGAATCGGCATATTCCTTTCTCGGCATCACAACAGTCGGAATACCCGCATTCTTTGCACGTTCCAATGCGTATGCGTTGGACTTGGACGAGATAACGCAGGTTATCTTGCCCCCTTTGATTTCGCCGCGTTTTTCGGAGTCAATAAGTGCCTGCAAATTTGTGCCGCCGCCCGACACCAGAACTACAATATTTTTCATAGCCGCTCCTTATACTATTCGTCAGATGACAAATCTCCATTCCATTGAATTTCCACAACCGAATATGCACCGTGACAACCATTCCTATCCAGATTATCACCGTCTACATACTCGCTGCTAAGTGCCAGCCCATTAACAACTCGCCGTTTGTAAATCTCGTACCTATCTTCTCCGCAATATATAAACTCTTCCCATTGTTCACCGAAAATAGTGAGCGTCCCCTTAAACGGACATTTCGGATAGAACTTTGTCATAAACCTAGCGAGATTAACTTTGACTGCAATACAGTAGACAACGTTATTCCCCATCGTATAGCAGTATAACCCCAAATCGTCCCATGTATAATTGACGTGAGAATTCTTACCGACAAACTTTCTCGGCTTGCCGAAGATACCCGTAAGCACGCTAAGATGACAGGGTATGTCAACGGACTTTCCGTTCACCGTCAGCTTGTTTTCGCTGACATCAAGCACCAGATTCTCGGAGGAAATCTTTGGCTTGTTACCACCAAACAGATTTCTGAAAAAGTCAAGAAACGCCATTTACTGTTTTCTCTCCCTGATATATAACTTCTCAACACTTCATAGCGATAGAAATAGTTCTGTATCCATCCGCTTTTCGGGTTTCCTGTGTTTCGTTGCAGTTTATATACTCAGCTCTGACAGAGTAAAAATCCATCACATACTGGCAGCTTGTTTCCTGATCCACCGCATTTTTCATCACTTCAAACCACGGCTTGCCGTTAATCAAAACAGTTCCTTTAAAAGCAGAAGTCGGGAAATGCTTGTGGGTATCGCCCTTGGTTGACATACGAATTGCAAAGGTTGATACCACTTTTGCATTCATAGTAAAGCAGAACAATCCAAGCTCGTCCCATGCGTAATTTACACGGTTTGTAACCATACCTTTGCCGTGAATTGTTTCAAGAAATTGCCTCATATCCGGCGAGGTTTCATACTTTATCGCCCGCGGCTCGCCAAATAAACGTTCCAAAGTGGAAATGTGTACCGGCAAATCAAGAAGCTCGCCGTTTACCTCCAATCCCTTATCGGTTATGTTTATGGTCGTTACAACAGGAGCGTCTGCCTGTTTTTTACCGCTGCCATTGAATAAACGCTTAAATAAATCAAAAAATCCCATATCTTAACACTCAACCAAAACTCCCACAGTACCCTCAACGGTCGAACCGATAATGAATGCGTCCTCGCCATTTGCCTTGAGGATTTCTATCGCCTTGTCAGCGTCTGCCTTGTCAACGACAATCGCCATACCAACGCCCATATTGAAGGTGTTGTACATATCGTGCTCGGGGATATTTCCTTCCTTCTGGAGAAGGTTGAAAATCGGAGGAATGGGGAAACTTCCCTGCTTAATCTTCGCAGAGATACCATCGGGGAGCATACGCGGAATATTCTCGTAGAATCCGCCGCCCGTGATATGGGAAATACCCTTAACCTCAACCTTGCTGATAAGGTCAAGCACGGACTTAACGTAAATTTTTGTAGGAGTAAGCAGTGCCTCACCAAGCGACTTTCCAAGCTCGGGAACAAATGCCTTTACCTTAGTTTCATTGATGTTAAACACCTTGCGGACAAGCGAGAAGCCGTTCGAGTGAACACCGGTAGACGCCAGACCAATAATGGTATCGCCGGGCTTAATCTTCGAATTGTCGATTATCTTCGACTTGTCAACAATGCCGGTGGAATAGCCTGCGATATCGTACTCGTCCTCAGCCATCATGCCGGGGTGCTCTGCGGTTTCACCGCCTACAAGAGCACAGCCCGCCATAACGCAGCCGTCAGCTACGCCCTTAACAATAGACGCCACCTTCTCGGGAACATTCTTGCCAATTGCGATGTAGTCAAGGAAGTACAGCGGCTTTGCTCCGCAGCAAATTATGTCGTTTACACACATTGCAACAGCGTCAATACCGATGGTATCGTGCTTGTCAAGCAACATAGCAATCTTCAGCTTTGTGCCTACGCCGTCTGTTCCCGAAACAAGAACAGGCTCGGTCATTCCAGTAGTATCAAGCTGGAAAAGTCCGCCGAAGCCACCAATTCCCGAAATGCAGCCGGGAATTCTGGTTCGTTCAACGTCTGCCTTCATCAAGCGAACGCCCTCGTAGCCTGCTGTAACGTCTACGCCTGCCGCTTTGTAACTTTCACTGTAACTGTTCATCTCTTACTCCTTATTAGTCAATAGTAGTTGCTGATTATTCTTCAAACTTGGTTTCAAACTTATCCTTCGGAATCTCGTCAGGAACATCAATGGGATATTTTCCTGTGAAACAGCCCGTGCAGAATCCGCAGTGGGGATTTTCCGCAATCTTCTTTACGCTGTCAACACTCAAAAAGCCCAGAGAATCAACGCCGATAATCTTCGCAATTTCCTCTACGCTGTGTTTGTTGGCGATAAGGTTTTCTTTGCTGTCGATATCCGTACCGAAAAAGCACTCGCTTACAAATGGAGGTGCGGAAATTCTCATGTGAATCTCCTTTGCTCCCGCTGCACGCAGCAGCTTTACCACCTTTGCACTTGTCGTACCGCGAACGATGCTGTCGTCCACAAGAACAACACGCTTTCCGGCAACGGTTTCCTTGATTACATTCAGCTTAATCTTTACGGAATTCTCACGCATACCCTGCGTAGGCTGAATAAAGGTTCGTCCTATGTAGCGGTTCTTTACAAAACCCACTCCGTAAGGAATACCCGAACCCTGTGAGAATCCCAATGCCGCGTCCAGTCCGCTATCGGGGCACCCGATAACGACATCTGCCGCCACAGGATGTTCCAACGCGAGGAAATGACCTGCACGCAGTCTTGCCTTATGTACGGAAGCACCGTCAATCACCGAGTCGGGCCGTGCAAAATAGACGAACTCAAACACGCAAAGCGAACTCTTGCCGCCGCAGTGCGTCTTTATCGACTCAACGCCATTCTCGTCAATCACGACAACCTCGCCCGGCTCAATATCGCGAATAAACTCCGCACCAATGCTGTCGAATGCACAGGTTTCGCTTGCTACAACATAGCCCTCGTCATTAGGGAGCTTTCCGAGAGCAAGCGGTCTGAAACCGTTGGGGTCGCGTGCTGCAATGAGCTTTTTAGGCGACATAATCACAAGAGAATACGCACCCTTAATATCACCCATTGCCCGAACAACCGCCTCCTGAATAGAGCCGCATTCAAGCCGCTCACGGGTTATCGCGTATGAAATAACTTCAGTATCGCTTGTTGTGTGGAAGATAGCACCCTTCAGTTCAAACTCTCTGCGTAAATCAAGTGCATTTATGAGATTTCCGTTATGTGCGATAGCAAGCGAGCCCTTCACATGACGCACCGTCATAGGCTGACAGTTTGCAATGCTGATATTACCCGTTGTCGAATAACGCACATGACCGACTGCTATTCTTCCTTCCTCGAATTCGCCCAGTACGCGTTCATTGAAAACCTCGTTGACCAGTCCAATCCCCTTGTGGGTTTTGAATACGCCGCGTTCGTTTACTACGATACCGCAGCTCTCCTGACCTCTGTGCTGAAGTGCATACAGTGCGAGATAAGCTGTGCTTGCAACGTTCGACAGGTTGTTGCTATAGATGCCGAAAACGCCGCATTCTTCATGGATATTTGGCATTTTAATCACCTTTTCTTTTGTTCCGGATTTTTGTTCTTGATTATCTGTCTTGGGGTTCTGCGACCCGTTTTATTTATTCCTTACCTGTCCAGCAGTAACTGCACAGATTACATTCCGGCTTTCCAACAGCCTTTACAGTGCCTTCCAGCGACTGGAATTCAAGGGAAGTGAGCTTCAATCTGCGACAAATTTCCGCTCTTAGCTTCTTTCCACGCTCTGTTTCGCCATTGCTGTACTCGTTGATATACTTGACGCCCTCAGCACCCTCCAGCTCGTCAATAATTCTGCGAGCAATAAGGTCAAGCTCCGAAGTGCTGCGTGAGAAGTTCAAGTACTTACATCCGTACATAATCGGAGGACACGCCGAACGCATATGCACCTCGCGTGCCCCGTTCTCGTACAAGAACTCCACTGTTTCACGAAGCTGTGTTCCGCGGACTATACTGTCGTCTACAAACAGGAGCTTCTTGCCCTCAATCAACTCGTGAACAGGGATAAGCTTCATCTTAGCCACCTTGTTTCTCATTGATTGATTCTGCGGCATAAAGCTGCGGGGCCATGTGGGGGTATACTTGATAAACGGACGTGCAAACGGGATACCGCTGCGGTTTGCATAGCCGATTGCGTGAGGCACACCGGAATCCGGCACTCCGCAAATGTAATCAACATCGGGAAGTCTGCCGTTCTTGATATCGTACTCCGCCATGATTTCGCCGTTGCGGGTACGCATAGTTTCAACATTCACGCCCTCGTAAACCGAGTTCGGGTATCCATAGTAAGTCCACAAGAAGGTACAAATCTTAAGATTGTCCATATTGCCCTCGCTTAGGACCTCAACGTTCTTGGGCGTAATCTTTACAATCTCGCCTGGCAAAAGTTCACGATATGTCTGATATCCCAGCTTCTGGAACGAGAAGCTCTCCGAAGCCGCACAATATCCGTCATCTCTGCGTCCAATGATAATCGGAAGTCTGCCGTACTTATCACGTGCAGCTATAACGCCGTCCTCTGTCAGGACTAGCAGTGAAATTGTGCCGTCTGCACGTTCCTGAGCATAACGAATGCCTTCTTCGATGCTGCCCTTCTGTGCAATCATCCAGCCAATCAACGCGGAAGAATTAAGCCGTCCGCTCGTCATAGTTTCGAAGCTGGCACCGTTCTTTTCAAGGAACTCATTGCACAACTCGGTTTCATTATTGATAATACCGATATTGCACACCGCATAACTGCCGAGCTTAGAACGCAGCAGAATCGGCTGAGGGTCGGTATCGCTGATACAGCCAATTCCGATACAGCCCTTCATATTCTCGATATCATGCTCAAACTTTGTTCTGAACGGTGAGTTCTCAATGCTATGAATTTCTCTCTGAAATCCCTTTTCGGGGGAATAGATTGTCATTCCTCCGCGTCTTGTTCCCAGATGTGAATGGTAGTCGGTGCCGAAGAACACATCGTCAACACAGTCGTTTCGGCTAGCTACGCCAAAAAAACCACCCATATTAAATCTCCTTAATTTTTAAATCAACCGAAAATACGACGCATCATTTCCTGATAAGCGTCCTCTACGCCGCCCATATCTCTGCGGAAGCGATCCTTGTCGAGTTTCTCGTGAGTTGTGGAATCCCAGAAACGGCAGGTATCAGGAGAAATCTCATCAGCAAGGATAATCTCGCCGTGGAAACGGCCGAACTCAATCTTGAAGTCGATAAGGTCGATGTTTACCTTCTTGAAGAAGTCGAGCATAAACGCATTTACCTTGAATGCGTACTCGGTAATCTTCGCAATTTCCTCTTCGGTAGCAAGACCAAGACCGAGTGCATAGTAATCATTGATGAAAGGATCGCCGAGGTCGTCGTTCTTGTAGCTGAACTCGAGAGTCGGACGCTTAAGGGGAGTACCCTCAGCAATACCAAGCTTCTTGGAGAAGGAGCCTGCTGCTACGTTTCTTACGATAACCTCCAGAGGAACGATTTCAACCTTCTTAACGATAGTTTCACGCTCGGAAATTTCCTCGATAAGATGGGTAGGAACGCCTTCCTTTTCAAGCAGACCGAACATATAGTTGGTCATCTTGTTGTTGATAACGCCCTTGCCGCGGATTGTACCCTTCTTCTCGCCGTTAAAAGCGGTAGCGTCATCTTTGTAGTCAACGATAACGTAGTCGGGATTGTTAGTAGCAAAAACCTTCTTAGCCTTGCCCTCGTAAATCTGTTCGCCCTTAATGATGTTTTCCATTTTATTGTCCTCCAATTTTTATTTTTAATCAAAGACTTGAAAGCTCTGCTTGGAGCTTCTTATCAGCCTCGTTAATGTTCTCAATCATTTCCTGCTTTGCAGCAGCAAGCTTTGCCAAAAGTCCCTCGTCGGAGAGTGCCAGCATCTGAACTGCGAGAATAGCCGCATTCTTCGCACCGTCAACCGCAACAGTAGCCACGGGAATACCCGACGGCATCTGAACAGTCGCCAGAAGTGCGTCCATTCCGTCCAGATTGTTCGAGCTGCACGGAATACCGATTACAGGGAGAATAGTATGTCCTGCAACAACACCCGCCAGGTGAGCCGCCATACCTGCCGCACAGATAATCACGCCGAATCCGTTAGCCTGTGCGTTCTTCGCAAACTCACAAGCAAGCTCGGGAGTTCTGTGTGCCGACATAACGTGACATTCAAACTCTACTCCGTAGTTCTTCAGTTCTACAAGTGCTTTTTTCACGGTCGGGAAATCACTGTAGCTTCCCATAATAACCGCGACTTTTTTTACTGCCATACCCATACTTCCTTTCAAAACAAAAATAGCTGTATTTTGGATACAGCTATACAGCTATCTTAAATTGCATTTTGGGTGCAAAACTACCATAAATTTCCATCGAGTAAAAGTTTTGTAACTTGAGTAAACAAAGCCTTCTCATCTTTCTCTCTCCTGTCATTATGGTAGTTTCCGGTGCAAACACCTATGCTATTATATTGTACTATATTTTCGGAATAATTTCAAGGGGTTTTTGAATTTTCCCGTAAAAATATGTCACGAAATCTTTTTACAAAATGCGGGCATTATTGATAACAAGCCCAAAATTCACCCCAAGCGAACGAGCCGCAGTCTTGCAAAGGCTCATTCTGGAGAGGAAAATCTCAAAATACTCCATCACAGAACTTATTTTGAGGTCGATTTTGAGTCGGAGGATAAGCTCCTTTTTATCGTCCGAAAATTCGAGTTTCGAGCTTTCCACCGCATAGTTCACACGGTCGTGGATATCTTTCAGACTTTCCTTGTTAGGAATAAACGGTCCACCCTCGCTGCGGACTCTGCTTCTGCGAACGTCCGACTTATCTGCAATAATCAACGCCGCCGCAATAGGTGTCACCGGAGCTGCCGAACCCTCGTCATGATTACCAATCGCAGAAATAATCTGGGCAATCTCCTCTGCAGGCATTCCAAGCCTATCCAGCAAGCGGAATGCCATTACTGCACCAATCTGGGCATGGTGTTCCCTGTTCACCACATTCCCGATATCATGCATATAAGCCGCAATCTGTGACAACTCACAAATCCGCGAATCATAACCCAGCGTATCCAGTATCATAAAAGCTGTTGCAGCCGCCCGCTCCACATGGGCATTCGAATGCTCCGTGTATCCGATAGACAGCAGTGCCGCGTCTGCGTGATTGATATATGTCTGAACGTCCTTGTTTGTCTTTATATATTCGTAGGTTATGTTGCTCATAGTATCTCCTTTCAAGCTGCAAAAAACAGCCACAAACCTATTATACCAGATTATTCGTAGAATTTCAAGCGATTTTTCAGCCAACCCCTTGACAATCGGAATTTTTTGTGATATAATTGTAAAGTCAGCGATTTTCCGACTGATGTTTTATATGGAGAGGTATCGAAGTGGTCATAACGAGGCGGTCTTGAAAACCGTTTGGGGGCAACCCCACAAGGGTTCGA
>JBJESA010000119.1:0-13233 GCA_051882535.1 Oscillospiraceae bacterium | reverse complement strand
AATGCACAGGCACTTCGCGTTCTCACACGACTGCACTGTCTTATGGATATGAGTACGGGTATGAATCTTACTTATGCCCTTTTGAATACGATAATAAAATACCCTGTAAACTCCCTTGGCATCGACAAAAAAAGCGGTGATATCCGCACCAAAAAAATGGGCTTCTTCACCGCTGAACAGACACTTTTTGAGGATATCACAACAAGCACAGGGGCTGTTGATATGCGTTACCCGCTCACCTTTATTCTGGAGAGTGCGGACGACATCGCCTATAAAACCGCCGATATTGAGGACGCTGCCGTCAAGGGGCTGATTTCCTATGACACGCTTATTCTTGAACTCCGCAGCCAGAAAGCAAAGGATAAATGTTCGACCAAAGCAGAGGCAGATACTCTGGAAAATGCAGCCAATGACCTTGAACATTCGTTTAACTCTGCCAGCAGCTTTAACATATCAAATCCCAAACTCCGTGCAGTTCAACGTTGGATTGTAAAACTCCAGAATATGCTGATATACGGAGCTGCCAACGCTTTCTGCGATAATTACGACGCGATTATGAGCGGCGAGTTTAAGCAAGAGCTGCTCGGGGCAAGTCCTGTGCGGGTTCTTGCTGAAGTGCTTGGGGAAACGGCACATCGATATGCTTTCCGCTCGCCAATGATTATCAAGAGCGAGATTGCCGAAAGTGCTGTGATGAATGTACTGCTCGACAAAATTGTAAACGCAGCCCTTCGTTTTGACACCGAGAATGCACGTATGTTCGACGGCGACCTCACAGAGGTACTTTCCGAGAACTATCTGGAAATCTGCCGCCGCAGCTGCAAGGATAAAACTGCCCCAGAGCAAGCATACTACCGCCTTTTGTTCGCCACCGACTGCATAAGCGGTATGACGGACGGTTATGCAAGCGAATTCTTCCGCCAACTGAGTGGAATTGAAACATAATCAAATAGCAAAACGCCCCGAAAAACGGGGCGTTCAGACTGTCGAAAAAGCCCCATCTGCGTCGTCAGCGACACCACGGCAGGCACAAAGCCTAGCCGTGATGCCGCTTCCTAGCATCTGGAGCTTTCTCGACAGTCTGTTTGTACACTTTTCGACAAGCTGAATTCACTTCACTTCAACAGAACCGTTTCTGTTCTCAATGCACTTTCTGGGACAAGCCGCAGCACAAGCACCACAGTTGTTGCACTTCGTGTAATCGATAGTTGCGTGATTGTCCGATACAGAAATCGCACCGTTCGGGCATTTTTTCTCGCACAGCTTACAGCCAATGCAGCTGTTCTTGCAAACGTCCTTTGCAATCTTTCCGGGATCCTTGGAGGAGCAGCGAACGTCCACCTTCTGCTTGTACGGACGAATTACAATCAAGTGGTTGGGACAAGCGGCAACGCACTTCCCGCAAGCACCGCACTTCTCGGGATTAACCACCGCAACACCGTTTACAATGCAAATAGCATCATTGTCACATACGGCAGCACAATCACCCAAACCGTCACACCCGGTTCTGCACATACGCTTACCGTTGTAGAAACGCTCGGTTGCCGAGCAGGACTGTGTGCTGATGAACGTATAGCGATCCTCGGTTGCGTCCTGACAGCCATTGCAGCGAACATAAGCCACCTCACGCTCGGTTTCGAGTGCCTCCTGACCCATAATCTCCGCTATAGCCTTTGCGGCAGCCGAACCGCCGGGCTTACACTTGTTGTTGGGAGCCTTACCCTCTGCAACCGCCTTTGCATAGTCTGCACAGCCTGCATATCCGCAAGCACCGCAGTTCGCATTAGGAAGTGCCTCGGTAATCTTGGTGACCTTCTCGTCCACCTCGACCGCAAAGAACTTTGAGCCGAGAATAAGCAGTGTTCCGGCGATTGCACCAATAGCGGCGAAAATCAGCACAGGTACTACAATATCCATAAGAACGTTTGTTTCAGCAGCCGCAGCCTCGGAAGCCAGCATAGAAATCATCGAAATATTCATTATGCACCTCCGAAAATACCGTCAACCAGTCCGCCGAATCCAACGAACGACAGCGAAACAATGGAAGCCGCAACAAGAGTAATCGGAACACCTTGGAAAGCCTTAGGAACATTGCACTTTTCCAGTCTGCCACGCACACCGGAGAAGATGAGCATTGCAATCATAAAGCCAAGACCGCCGCCGAGGGCACATATAATGCTCTCGAGGAAGTTGTAGCCGTTCTCAAGGTTGAGCAGAGTTACACCAAGCACTGCACAGTTGGTGGTAATCAGCGGTAGGTACACACCCAGCGACTTGTAAAGTGCGGGAATGTACTTCTTAAGCAGCATCTCAACCAGCTGAACAAACAGTGCAATAATCAGAATGAACAGAATCGTATTCAGATAAGTAAGTCCCATCGGCTCAAGGAACAGATAGTACAGCGGCCATGTAACCGCAGTCGCGAGTACCATTACGACTGTAACGGCACAGCCCATACCCAGCGAACCGGAAGTAGTCTTGGATACGCCGAGGAACGGACAGATACCGAGGAACTTCGAGAGTACGAAGTTATCGGTCAGAATACCCGTAAGGAGAATAATCATCATACTTTTAGCGAGTGCCATCAGTTATTACCCTCCTTTTCAGTTTTTGCAGCTTCTGCATTATTGCCGCAGCCTTCGTTAGCACTGGGGCAGCCCTCTCTGTTGGGGCAAGAAGCACAGCCGAGAGTCTTGGGAGGCTCACGATTTGCAATCTTGTTGACCAGTGCAATAACGCAGCCCAGCACGAAGAATCCTCCGGCAGGGAGAACAAACAATGTCATCGGCTCAATAGCCTCGGGACGAATCTGAATTCCAAACCAAGTACCTGCACCGAAAATCTCACGGATAGAGCCAACTGCGAGAAGAGCCAGCGTAAAGCCGATACCCATTCCCAGTCCGTCAAGTGCGGAAGCGAGAACGTTGTTCTTAGACGCAAACATCTCCGCACGTCCGAGGATAATGCAGTTTACCGTGATAAGCGGCAGGTAGATACCCAACGCGTCGTAAATCGGCGGCAGAAACGCTTTCAAAATCAGCTGAACCAGCGTTACAAAGCCTGCAATAACGATAATGTAACTGGGAAGTCTTACAGTTCCCGGGATAACCTTTTTAAGCAGCGAAATAACTACGTTCGAGCAAAGAAGAACAAACGTTGCTGCCACACCCATTCCAATAGCATTGGAAGCCATCGTGGTAATCGCAAGCGTCGGGCACATTCCGAGCAGTGTTACGAGTGTGGGGTTTTCCTTGATAATACCTTTCGTGAATTCCTTTAAATAACTCACTCGAAATCACCTCCACTCAATTTGTACACTTCTAATGCGAGATTTACCGCCTTTGCAACTCCCTTGGAGGAATAGGTAGCCGAAGTAACCGCCTGTACCTGTCCCTTAGAGGAGTCGGGATTGCTTTTTACAATCTCTGCCTTACCTGTGATACCTTTGAAACAATCAAGGAATTCGGGCTTGTTGGTGTTAGTTCCAAGTCCGGGAGTTTCCTCACCGACTGTTACAACAGAAACGCCTGTTACAACATCATCCTTAACGCCAACCATAATGCCGAAGCCTTTCTTGTAGCCCTTGACCTCAAGCGAGAAAGCAACGGAGCCATCGTTCTTCTTGACGATTTTCTTTAGTTCGGGAATAGTGCATACCGTCTTGCCGTCAGCATCTGTTGTGCGGAGTGCTTCGGGGTACTTTTCAAGAGGAATTACCGTGAAATCGGTCTTCGCACCCTCGTAAATCGCGGAAACAGCGGCATATTCCTTGTCGGTAACCTCAAGCGAGGTATCCTTGTATGTAGCCTTGTACACAACGATTATCAGACAAGAGATGATAGCCGCAATAAGTGCGAGTATCAATGCGGGTTTAATCTTTGCCATCACTTACCCTCCTTCTTCGGCTTAACCGCACCAAGAGCCTTCGGAGCGGTAAATCTGTCAATCAGGGGAGTAAGGCAGTTCATCACCAGAATGGAGAACGAAACGCCCTCGGGCATAGACGCGAACATTCTTATTGCGAATGTTATCAAGCCGCAGCCCACACCGAAAATAATCTTTCCCTTTTCGGTAAGCGGAGTGGTTGCGTAGTCGGTCGCCATAAACAACGCACCGAGTACCAGACCGCCGCTCATCAGCTCGTACAGCATAAATGTAACGTCAAATCCACCGTAAAGGAACGTCAGCACCGCTACAGTACCGATAAAGCATACGGGAGTAGTAGGTCTGATAAGTCCTATGCACATAAGATAGATTCCACCGATAAGCAGTGCAAGAATACAGGTTTCACCAATGCAGCCTGCACGCACACCAAGGAACATATCAAGCAGGCTCGGCAGCTCAGCCTCCGCAGCTGCTGCGGCAGCGGTGTCGCCGCCTACCAACTGGCTTGCATGAACCAGCGGAGTAGCTGATACAACCGCATCTACGTTCTTATACGCAAACGGAGCCGTCCACTTGGTCATCGCCGCGGTAAAGGACAGCATTAACGCAATTCTCGCGGTAATTGCGGGGTTTGCGAAGTTCTGACCAATTCCGCCGAACAGGCATTTTACAATCACAATTGCGATAAAACAGCCGATAACTGCCATGTAGATGGGCAAATCAACCGGCAAATTGAATGCAAGCAACATTCCTGTTACAACAGCCGACAAATCACTGATGGTATTGTCACGCTTTGTAATCTTATCAAAAAGAAACTCAAACAGTACGCAAGCCGTACAGCAGATAACTGTCAACAGCAGTGCCTTAAGCCCGAAAATAATCACAGACGCAACCAGTGCGGGACACAGAGCGATAATGACATTAAGCATTACCTTCTGGGTTGTCCATGCACTTCTGATGTGCGGAGAAGCTTCTACAAACAGTTTATTCATCTTCGCACCTCACTTTCCTTGTTGTTTTGCCTTTGCCTGGCGAAGGAAATCCTTTGCAAGCTGATTCTTCTCAGCGAGCGGTCTCTTTGCGGGACATACAAAACTGCAAGCACCGCAGTTCATACACAGATTAACCTTCAATTCGTCCAGAGCAGCAGCGTCACGTGCGTCATACGCACTCTCCAAATCAGTAGGACGAAGATTTACCGCACACGCTCTTACACAGCGTCCGCAGCGAATGCACGCCGTTGTCTTGGGAATAGGCGTACCGCCAAACAGCAGCACTGCGTTGTTTGTTTTGCCCAGAGGCGTATCCGGGTCGAACGCACACGCACCCATCATCGGGCCGCCAAGCACGATTCTGTCGGGCTGACGGCGAACATCTGCAAAGCCCATGATGCTGTGGAGCATTGTTCCAATCGGAACAGTGAAGTTTGCAGGAGAATTGACGATATTTCCGTCAATGGTGATTCGTCTGGAAACAAGCGGAACACCGGTCTTTATGTAGCTGTAGATAAATCCGGCAGTAGAAACGTTCATTACCATGCAACCGACATCGGACGGCAGCTTGCCCTCGGGAACAATTCTTCCCGTAAGCGAATGTACCAGCACCTTTTCAGCACCCTGCGGGTATGCAGATGGGAGTTTCTGAACCTTGATATTCGGATAACGCACCGCAGCCAGCTTAGCCAGCTTCTCAATTGCCTTCGGCTTATCAGCCTCAATACCGATAATCGCATTGGGGATTTCGAGCTTGGTCATTACAAGGTCGATTCCCGCAAGCACGTTGTCGGAATTCTCCATAAGTTCACGGTAGTCGCTCGTAATGTAAGGCTCACACTCCGCACCGTTCAGAAGCAAGTAGTCGATAGTAACCTTGCTTCTGTCGTATGCCAGCTTGACGTGAGTGGGGAAACCCGCTCCGCCAAGACCGACAGCACCACTCTCGCGTACTGCCTTGATGAACTCCTCACGAGTATCCGCCTTGGGGGGAGTGAGCCCCTCATACATATCATTTTTGTTGTCGTTGGTGATAACAACAGTCTTGCAGTATCTTCCGCCCACGTTCATAACGTCCTTGATTTCCTTGACAACGCCACTTACGGACGCATGAACAGGAGCTGCCATAAACGCTTCGGTGTCACCGATTTTCTGACCTATCTTAACCTTGTCGCCTACAGCAACACAAGGTTCACAAGGTGCTCCAATGTGCTGGAGCATACTCACCGCAACCTCCTCGGGAGCGGGAATCTTCCTCGTTGACTGCTCTGCGGAGCCGCTGAAATGCGGCAGATGGATTGAGTGCAGTTTACCCAAATATTACCATTCCTTTCCAAATTTTCGTTGACATCGAATTGCTTTCAGAATGTCATTTTACGCTGAATTGTCGGTATCAGTTCATATTGAAGTCGCCGATATTGTCGTCTTTCTTACCCATAGGTTCAGTTGTCATACGACGAGGCTGTACTCCATCGGGAGCCGGATAACGCGGTGTCATAGCAGGACCTCTCTGTTGAGCGGGCTTTCTGGGACCACCCATAGCCTCGGTTCTCATACCGGGTCTGCCGGGCTGGTGGGGAACCGAGCCAACGGGAAGGGCACTTTTCGCGTCAGTCGGCTGAACCTCTACGGATTCTTCCATATCCATTTGCTCTGTCTGGTCGGAAACAATGCTCTCCGGCAAATCTACGTTTGCCGCAGGGGTGCGGGGTGCACGAGAGTTATCCTCGTACCACTTAGCCGCCATCAACGGGCTGAGTATTACGTCGAGAATCTCAACGGGTCCCTCAAATACATCGTCGATAATCGGGTTGGAACCTTGAATCGGCTCGGAAATATTGTAGCTTACTTGTCTGCGGAACTTGATTCTGCAATACAGGAACTCCGGCGGGATAGTGTCAATCTCACCTATCTCTGCAAGCCACTGGAACGGCGTCATACCGCCGATGCTTACATCATCGATAAGCCAGCCTGTAGCTGCGTCTGCGTCATTATGACACAGGTACAGTGCAAACTGGAACTTCTGCTCTCTTGCACCGTTCATAAGTCCGATAGAGAACTTCTTTACAATAAAGCTGTTGAGAACAGTCTTTTCGTAACCGCAGCACGGGCAAACGCCGCCATAGCCGAACAGCTTAGCATTGATGTCACGTGCAAAGTAGTTTCTGTAAGCCTTAGGTGCAGACTTCTCATAGATGGAAATTCTGCGTGCCTCACTACGCAGGAAGTCGAACTCCTTGCGGCTGATTGCAGGAACGGGCTTGTAGTAGTACGGAAGCTGGTCAATCAGCATGAGGTTAGGCTCTTCGGTACCGGAGTACAGTCCACGAAGAATGTTTCTGTTCTGACCGGTAAGTACAAACTCAACAAATCCCGCATACTGGGGCTTTGTCATGCCATCACGCAGAATAATCATCTTCGGAGAACGCTTCATATCCTCTTCGGAGATGGGTGCGGACGTGTCCACAATCTTAAGTAGCTTGTCATCAGCACTGAGAAGTGCAATCTTGTCAAGACCTAAGTCGCAGACATAGAGTTTGCCGAGCGTCTGCTCAACCATAACACTTCCGCCAGCCTCGGGGAGTGCGGTTACAATATCGTTTGTATCGAATGTGAAACGTCCCTCGGAATACGGGAAATCGAATACGCGGTTATTGAACATTCCGCTCTCGATAAGTGCATGAACATCGCCCACGATTTCGAGAAGCTCCGCATTGGAGATATTCGGGGGAATCATAAACTGCTTTCCGTAAACGGAGAAGCGGTAACGCTTGTTGATATCGAGTGCGAGAGTAATCTCGCCGCCCTGTTCCTTGATTTCCTTAAGGAACTGAATAGTATCCTTACCATTGGTAAAGGAGTTGACCATCAGCGTTACAACCTGGTTGAAAATCTGATGATTCTCAAAACGCATTTCATGTGCCTGAAGCACATCATACGCCTTCTTGAGGTTGCCAATATTAATCTTGGAAATTTCAAACTGTACGGAAGCCGTACCGGAAGACACCACGAACTGGAAGTACTTCATCGAAATACGGTAGGTTTCGCCAAACATCTCGTCAATTACGGAGAACGCCTCTGCGAGTGCATTTTCGTCAGAAACAGAACCGTTTACGATGCAGTCATTGAGCTTCAGGCTGATAATGCTCTTGAAGAACGCACCCAACTCGTAATCCTTAACCTTGCCGCCGTCGGATTCCATATTATAGCGGTTTCCTTCGAGGAAGAACGAGTACAGCGACTCCTTGCCCTTCTCGTCGGTTCCGGGAACATTCCAATCGTACTTTGCAACAAATACGCGGTCGTCGTCCTTGCCGTACCAGTTATCCATCTGCTGGATATCCTCGTACAAAGCCTTCTTAGCGGAACCGTCAAGGTGTTCTTCCTTGGTGACCTCACGCTCAGAGAAGAATCCGTTATTACGCAAATCTCTGAAAAGAATGGGGTTGGCACTATGCGGGAACAGCACGGACACACTGCTTCCAAACTTTTCCTTCAAACCCTTGGCAATCTTGCTGGTATTTACATAGTTGTAGAAGAACTCGAACACGTACGTTCTCGGACGCATCATAAAAAGCTCTGGGTTATCCTGACGCTGTGTCATTTCAAGCACAAACAGCTTCTTGTAGTCGTCTGCAACGGAAAGGATACCCGGCTCAATCTTGGCAGAACACTCCTCCAAAGAGTCGAACTTGATACCGGAACGGTTATTCGTAATATATTTATTCGGCACGGACACGAAGAATGCGGACAACTGCTCATCGACGAAGTCCTTGCTGTTTGCACGGATAAATCCGGTAAGCTCGAATGTCGAGAAGTAGTTGTACTTCGACATCAGCACCCTTGCAGCCTCACGCTTAGAGCCTGAAATAGCATACGGAATCAAATATGTAAAGCCATCACGCTCCGCAGCGATAAAGTCTGCAACACTCTTGCCGTTCTCGGAAAAACGCACCTTCTGAATATCGTTCTCGTCCTTACGGTAGAGGTTAATCTTGTAGACATTCTCAGGCTTGCCGTAGTTTAAGATAGCAAGATTGATGGTTCTCTCCATACACTCTTCTTCATCAACGGCGGTGAGATACTTTTTACGCACAAACGCAAAGCACAAATCCACCATATTGATGTAGACACCTTTTTTGGAGGTGAGTGTAGTAAGATTCTCGTGGAGAGCCGCTTGTTCATCTTCGGGAAGTGCAAAGATGACCTCTGTGTGCTGGAACGGCTCGTTGGTAAGCTCCAACTCACGGACTTTGAGAGTACCCTCGTCGTTTACAACACGCAAAAAGTAGTTATTCGAACGCATCTTGAACCAGTCAACATTCGCGAATACGCTCTTAGCACCCAAACCGAAGCGGCCTTCACGCTTCTTGTCACCGTCATTTCTTCCGACAGAAAGGTAGTAGAACACCTGTTCAAGACGGAATCCGGTCTCGTTGTAGGTGAGCTTTACCTGACCTTCGTCAAGAAACTCTATCATTACCTTAATGTCCGGGCTGTTGTAATCACATCCGAACACGTTCTGCAAAAGCTCACGGATAATGGACTCTCTCGGGTAGTCCTTCGCGATGCCGGTCATATTAACCGCACCTCTGCCGGCGTACATATTATTGAAGTAGTCCTTGAAAGGACTGCTGTCAATCTCGCCGTTGTCAAGCTTTTGCTGAATTTCGTTAACAACCGACTTCATGCCTTCCTTGTCGCCCGCAGTGTTTCGTTCAAAAAAGTCACCAAGCAGCTTTTCAACTGTTTCATAGCTTCCGCTCATTAGCTCTGCCCCATTTCCCCGTGCGATTTGCAAGTCTGCACGGCAAGTATTAGTGTGTCAGATGTGCGGGCGGGGAGCCTTTCCCCGCTCCGCTCACCAATTAAAGTCCATCGTTGTAAATCTTGATATATTCCTTAAAGGAACGCTGAGAATCCTGCTCCTTAGCTCTGTACTTCCAGATTCCGTAAAGAACGGAATACTGAATGCAGTCGCCAAGCTCGGAAATCTCCTGCTTGATTTTAAGGTGGAAGTCGGCACCCTTGTGGAGTTCGTCAATCTGGGACTTTGCCTCGCGAATTCCCGAAATTGCCTCAAAAGCGAACGGCTCGTTGGAGTAGGAATCATCGGTCAGCGATTGTGCCATCTCCTGACGATAAGGAGCCTTTTCAATCTTACCCGAATTCTTTACGCACAATCCGCCAACCGAGTTTACAGCAGCGGCGATATCCGCTTCTGCCGAGTTTTCAGAAAGTCCGAAAGTCTTGTACATACTCTTAAGCATAGTATCCGCAAATTCCACAAGCTGCTTGCTGTTCGCGATTTTCTCAGCTTCGGGAACGCAATATTCGCGTTTAACACGCTTTATCAGATCCTGACAGCTCTCAACCTGACTTGCGAAGTCCTTGATATATCTCAAATCGGCAAAGAGATTGTTCACACACTTTGCCTTTTCGGGAATATCCAACAGGATATTTCTCGAAATAAAGTTATCCGAGAATGCGTCGTTAATGCACAGATACAAGGTTTTATCCAATATGCTTGAATCAAATACGCCATTTGTATCACGGAAGATAACGAACCTTCTGTCCGCCTCGCCTGCCGTTCCGTGGCGTGTCATTCTTCTTTCAAGAAGAACAGGCGACATCGGAAGCTCGTAGTTTACGATGCAGCTTACGCTGTCGAAGCCCTCGCCCACGGTGCCCAAATCGTCCGTACCTAGCAAAATCTTGGGAAGATTCTTCACTTCGCCCGCCGAAAAGCCCAACGTCAAATCACTCGGGCGGAATAATCCATCGCACGCATAGTGGACTTCCGAGCCGTACAGAGTAGTCAGCACCTTGTGCAGATACTCGGTAGTGGGTTTCGTGCAGGTGTAAATCATCATTCTGCCCTTTTCATCGGCAAGAACATCATCACACAATTTAATAAGTGCGTCAAGCTTTTTGTCTAGATTTCTCAAATCTCCGACATCGGAGCTGCCGTATGACGGCTTTATGTAAATTTGCTTTTCTTCCTCAAACTTGTCACTGTCGAACTCCTCGAAGATGTTACCGCCATATCGATAAACAGGAAGTCCCGACTTCAAGTCAACGCGTCTACGCATACCATTGAGGACAGATTCATCAAATCCATACTCTACGAATTCCACCTTGCGGGAGAAGTCGTCCGAATACAATGCCGGCTCATAGTAACGCATAACAGCCGAATTAACATCATATCTCGAGTTGGTAGAGCCGAATTGAATTTCGTCAGCCTTTGCTGCCAACTCGCTGTTATTAAGCACCGACTTCACCAAAGAAGCAAGAGCCGCCTTGTCTGATTCAGTCTTAGCGGGGTGCTGTGTATTGATGAGTAGGCGTTCGGATTTCCAGCGAATATTCTTCTGATACTCTTCGTACTTGGGAACGCCGGAATTCAGTTCCTCATCAATGATAATCAAATTCCACAGGAAGCTGTTCGGAATCTTCTTCTTGAGAACATTATCCTTCAACATCGTTTCGTCCGAAACGATATACAGGCTCGCACCGTGCTCGTTGAAAAACAACAACGCGTCAGGCGAACTGGACACAATTTTGAAATCCGCACCGATAGTAGTCACGAGAACCTTGTACCAATCGTACAGTTCAATCGCTCTGGTCACGATTAGTATGTTGGGATTATCCTGACCGGCAAGCACATCATAGATGCACAAGCCTGCCTTTGTGTACTTCTCAGAGCCGAACTCTCCGCAATTGACTGCGAATCCGAATTTACGCAGCTTCTCAGCCGCAGCAAGATTAGCGGCGGACAAATCAAGTCCCACCAACGGCAGCCATTTGAAATTACTGCTCAATATCTCACACCCCCGAATACCATTCTGGTGCCGAAAGTACGTTTTCTCTCGGACGCCTTATTGATATGAATACTTTTCACTATCTTTAATTATACACCAATCGCACAATTATTACAAGTCCAACAAACCAGATAGTAATATAGAAATATCTAGGTACTTTTTTGTATATTTTATACAAAACGCAGTTTTTTGTTTCCATTAATTTCCTATTTTGCGTATTTTTTCTCACTTACCCTCCATAAATTTCTGGAAAAGTTAAAAAAATAATTGGCAGCCAGAAAAACGCACAGTTTCCACAGTCAATTTTCGTGATTTTTCACAAAGTAATTTTTTACCATTGAATTATCCATTGAAATAAGGTAAAATAGAATCAGGATTTGGTTTGGGTACTATTATAGGTGATTTTTATGTTCAAGGCTATTTTATCGAGAAAAAATCTGTCGGACGTTGACGAGTACTATTCCTGCGTCAGCGACTTGCTTAGCAGTGAAGAGGTTCTAAGACTGAGCGAATTCCGGCATCATCTGGTGACAAATCGCTTTCAGCACTCGCTGAATGTGTCTTACTATAATTTCAAGCTCTGCAAGTTGTTCAGGCTGGACGCAAAATCGGCAGCAAGAGCAGGACTGCTCCACGACCTATTCTTCTACGACCGCAAAGAGCATATTAAGGAGGAGCGTTCCCACGCGGCAGAACACGCGAAAATCGCTTTGCAAAACGCTTCTGCTATGTTCCCACTCAACGAGGTGGAAACCGATATGATTATCAACCATATGTGGCCGATGACCACAAAACTCCCCCGCTACGGCGAAACTTATGCTATCCAGCTTGTAGATAAGTTCTGTGCTGTCGCGGAGGTGCTTGCATCTGTCTTGCATATTACCGGGCAGAAATTCAGGACTGTACATGCAATGGCTGTACTTGCGGTATTACATCTTAATTTGTGGCATTGAATTAATGGGCAGCGAGTTATTTCCCGCTGCCCCAAAAAATATTTTTACCTCTTGAAATATTCGCCAAAATGTGGTATAATGGATAGTGGCAATTTAAAATGCGTTATTCGGTTAATTTTAATTGTGGCAACGTTAAACACGTTTCCCATATTCAGGAGGTAAAAAATGGTTGTTCAACCCAAGGTAAGAGGCTTTATCTGCACGACTGCTCACTCGGTCGGCTGTGAAAAGGCTGTTCTCGACCAGATTAACTACGTAAAGTCCAAGGGCAAGATTTCGGGTGCGAAGAAAGTGCTGGTTGTCGGTGCTTCTACGGGATATGGTCTTGCATCAAGAATTTCCGCGGCATTCGGCTGTGGTGCCGCTACCATCGGCGTTATGTTCGATAAGGAAGGCGGCGGAAACAAGACCGGTACTGCCGGCTGGTACAACACCAAGGCATTCGAGAAGTTCGCAGCGGCAGAGGGTCTGTATGCCAAGTCCATCAACGGCGACGCGTACTCCGACGAGTGCAAAAAGGAAGTTATCGACCTTATCAAGGCTGATCTCGGCAAGGTGGATATGGTGGTATACTCGGTTGCC